>CAZKNQ010000008.1:0-15392 GCA_964554225.1 uncultured Candidatus Planktophila sp. | reverse complement strand
GAACTAGCCAAGTCAAATATTTTGTTACTCGGCCCAACTGGTTGTGGCAAGACTCTTATGGCGCAAACTTTGGCGCGCATGCTTAACGTGCCATTTGCCATCGCAGATGCCACAGCGCTCACCGAAGCAGGTTACGTCGGCGAAGATGTAGAAAACATTTTGCTAAAGCTTCTGCAGGCTGCAGATTACGATGTAAAGAAAGCCGAAACCGGAATTATTTATATTGATGAAATTGATAAAGTCGCACGTAAATCCGAAAACCCATCAATCACTCGCGATGTATCTGGTGAAGGTGTTCAGCAAGCACTCCTTAAAATTCTTGAAGGAACTGTCGCTTCTGTGCCACCACAAGGTGGACGTAAGCACCCACATCAAGAATTTATTCAACTCGATACAACTAACGTTCTCTTTATCGTCGGTGGTGCGTTCGCCGGTCTAGATAAAATCATTGAGGCGCGTAGCGGAAAGGCTGGAGTTGGATTTAACGCAACTCTCCAAGAAGCAGTCGATAAGAACCGTAAAGATATTTTTGCCGATGTAATGCCTGAAGATCTTTTGAAGTTTGGAATGATTCCTGAATTCATAGGTCGTCTGCCAGTGCTGACAAGCGTTGAAAATCTTGATAAACCTGCGCTAATGCAAATTTTGACAGAGCCAAAGAATGCGCTAGTTAAGCAGTATCAGCGCCTCTTTAACTTAGATGACGTGGAACTCGAATTTACGCCCGATTCACTAGATGCTATTGCAGAGCTCGCGTTAAAGCGTGGCACAGGCGCCCGTGGACTTCGCGCGATCATGGAATCAGTTCTTTTATCTGTGATGTACGACGTGCCAAGTCGCAGCGATATCGCAAAAGTGATCATTAATAAGGAATGCATCGATGAAAACGTGCCTCCAACGCTTGTTGCTCGCACTGGTGATATTCCAAAGCGCGCTTCGCGCCGCGAAAAAGGTACAGAGGAGAAGAGCGCATAATCTAGACTGCGCTCTATGTCTCCAACCTTGCCATCAGGCAAAGAACTCGCATCGACCTTTAATCCGGCCGATATTGAGTCACGGCTGTATGCAAAATGGCTAAAAGCTGATTACTTCACTGCAGATGCCTCGTCTTCAAAAGAGGCGTTCACCATTGTTCTTCCACCACCAAATGTCACAGGTGTTTTACACATTGGTCATGCTCTAGATCAGACTCTGCAAGATTGTTTGTCTCGTATGAAGCGCATGAAGGGTTACGAAGTTCTTTGGTTACCCGGTATGGATCACGCAGGGATTGCAACTCAAAACGTTGTTGAAAAACAGTTAGGTGGACAAGGACTCTCACGCCACGACCTGGGACGCGAAGATTTTGTTAAGAAAGTTTGGGAATGGAAAGCCGAATCCGGTGGCGCAATCCTTGATCAGATGAAGCGTCTGGGCGCAAGCGTTGACTGGTCGCGCGAGCGCTTCACAATGGATGAAGGCATGTCCAAAGCGGTTATTTCTATCTTTAAGAAGATGCACGATGCCGGTCTTATCTACCGCGCAGAAAGAATTATTAACTGGTGTCCGCGCTGTCTAACAGCGCTCTCAGATATCGAAGTAGATCACCAGGACGATGCCGGTGAATTTGTACAAATTCGTTATGGCGAAGGCGAGCAATCAATTGTTGTCGCAACCACACGCGCCGAAACAATGTTGGGCGATGGCGCTGTAGCAGTTCACCCAGATGATCCACGTTATAAGCACATGATCGGTACTGAAGTTTTGCTTCCTCTGGTTGATCGCATGATCCCAATCATCGCTGACGAACTCGTGGAAATGGATTTTGGAACTGGCGCAGTTAAAGTAACCGCAGCTCACGATCCGAATGACTTTGAAATGGCTGTTCGCCATAACGTTCCATTCGTTGTAATCATGAACGAGCACGGCGTAATGGCTGGCACGGGAACCGAATTTGATGGCATGGATCGCTTTGATGCCCGCGTTGCCGTTGTTGCAAAACTTAAAGAAATGGGGCGCGTTGTCGCCGAAAAGCGTCCATATATCCACGCAGTTGGGCATTGCTCACGTTGCGATACAACGGTAGAACCACGTCTTTCAAAGCAGTGGTTTGTAAAGGTTGCACCTCTTGCTAAAGCATCAGCAGATGCCGTGCGCAGCGGCGAAGTAAAGATTGAACCAGAATCACTAGCACCTCGATATTTCGAGTGGGTAGATAACATGCATGACTGGTGTATCTCTCGCCAACTTTGGTGGGGACACCGAATTCCTGTTTGGTATGGACCAAATGGCGAAGTTCAGGTTGTTGGTCCAGATGAAAGTGCGCCTGCAGGTTGGACGCAAGATCCAGATGTCCTAGATACTTGGTTCTCATCCGGTCAATGGGCCTTTTCTACCTTTGGTTGGCCAGAAAAATCTGCTGACCTTGCCAAGTTTTATCCAACTAGCGTTCTTGTAACTGGCTACGACATCTTGTTCTTCTGGGTAGTTCGCATGATGATGATGTCGACCTTTGCCATGGATGGCGTTGCACCATTTAAAACCATCATGTTGCACGGTTTAGTGCGCGATCAATTCGGTAAAAAGATGTCAAAGAGCCGCGGCAATGTAATTGATCCAATTGAATTTATGGATAAGTACGGCGCAGATGCGCTGCGCTTCACACTAGCGCGTGGCGCTAACCCCGGAACAGATCAAGCCTTGGCTGAAGACTGGATCGGCGGTTCCCGTAACTTTGCAACCAAACTTTGGAATGCCACACGCTTTGCGATGATGAATGGTGCCAATGTAAATGGCGCTCTTCCTGCAACATCTGACTTAAACGCCATTGATCGCTGGATCTTGTCTCGCCTGAGCGAAACTCTGCGCGATGTTGATACGCTCCTTGAAGGTTACGAATTCGCACGCGCTTGCGAAACCCTCTATCACTTTGCTTGGGATGATCTCTGCGACTGGTATTTAGAGCTCTCCAAAGAAACTTTCGCTTCTGATAACAAAGCAAACTCACAGCGCGTACTTGGCCATGTCCTCGATCAACTTCTTCGCGCCCTTCACCCAGTCATGCCATTTATTACTGAAGAACTCTGGTGCACGCTTACCGGGGGAGAATCCCTTGTTGTTGCAATTTGGCCGAAAGCAGATGCCTCACATATCGATAAGAAGTCAGAGAAACTGATTTCAACTCTGCAAGAGGTAGTAACCGAAGTTCGTCGCTTCCGAAATGATCAAGGGCTAAAGCCGTCGCAGAAAGTGCCAGGTCGCTTCTCTGGGTCAGCCGATGTGCTCGAATATTCCAGCGCCCTACGCTTCTTGTTAAAACTAGAAGATAAAGATTTCACTCCATCAGCGTCCCTAGAAATAGGTGGAATCAAGATCGAACTCGATCTAACTGGTTCTATCGATGTTGTGGCCGAGCGTGCACGGTTAGAGAAAGATTTAGCAGCCGCCAAGAAAGATCTTCAGACTGCCGAAGTTAAATTAGGCAATGCCGGCTTTATGGCGAAGGCTCCTGCCGAGGTCGTAGTTGAGATTAAAGATCGCTTAGCCAAGACAACTTCGGATATCGAACGTATTACATCAGCACTCGCTGCGCTCAAGTAAACGCAGATAAATTATGAATAACATCAATCCGGATGATCAGGCTCGCATAGACGCGATCGAAAAATCGTTGCTCGCGCGCTGGCCAGAAAATCGCATTGCACCAACCCTTGAAAGAATTTCAGCGCTGGTCGACATGCTGGGTTCACCACAACTTACCTATCCAACGATTCATATCGGTGGCACAAATGGCAAGACCACAACTTCGCGAATGATTGATTCCCTTCTTTTTGAAATGGGTCTACGTACCGGTCGTTTCACTAGCCCACACCTAGAAAGTTATCTCGAACGTATCTGCATCAACGGCCAACCGATTGATGCTAAAGAGTTGATTTTCTCCTTTAACGACATTAGCCCGTACCTAGATTTGATGGATACCAAGTTTGATAATCCAATCTCATTCTTTGAGGCGATAACCGCACTTGCCTTTGCCGCCTTTGCCGAGCATCCGATAGATGTCGGAGTAATCGAAGTTGGTATGGGCGGACAGTGGGATGCGACAAATGTTGTTGATGCCGATGTCTCAGTGATTATGCCTATTGGTCTAGACCACATGGAGTATTTAGGAAACACAATTGCAGAAATTGCTTCAACCAAAGCGGGAATCATTAAGGAACAAGGGTTTGTAGTCTTGGCACAACAAGAGCCAGAGGCAGCGGTAGAACTTCTACGCAGAGCCGCTGAAGTAGGCGCCGACGTTGCGCGCGAAGGCCTTGAATACTCAATTGACTCTCGCGCAATTGCTGTTGGTGGTCAGTTAATTTCGATCACTGGTTTGCGCGGACATTACGACGATATCTTCTTGCCTCTTCACGGCAAGCACCAAGCTTCCAATGCGGCAGCAGCCCTGATAGCTGTTGAAGCATTCTTCGGCGAACAAGATCTGGATATAGATGCCGTTCGTGCTGGATTTGCAAATGTAACTTCACCAGGGCGCTGCGAGATTATTCATCGCGATCCGACAATCATCTTAGATGCCGCACATAACCCACACGGTGCCAAGGCGATAGCTGAAACCATCCAGAGCGAATTCACCTTTGACGATGTCACCGGGATCGTTGCGCTGATGGCCGATAAAGATGCCCGTGGAATTTTGCAAGCGCTAGAGCCGATCATGAACCAAATAATTGTCACATCCAACTCAGCTGCTCGCTCAATGTCAGTCGGTGATCTAGAAGCCTTAGCAACGCAAGTTTTCGGCGCTGACCGGGTCCTTGCTCAGCCGACGCTCTCCGATGCAATTGATAAAGCCATTAAGGATTCAGTGCGCCCACTGAGTGATGAAACGTTAGCAATTTTAATTACTGGATCAGTCGTTACCGTTGGTGAAGCGCGTACTGCAGTTAGAAAGCGATACGCCAAAGCTTCGCTTGAGGAAGGCAAATAATGCGCGTACTTGGTTCAGCAGTTCTGGCTATGGAGTTTTTGATCATGGGCTTTGCGATGTTGCTAGCAAAGGATCAGAGCGGAACTGCAAGTTTGATTTATGGCGCGGCAGTAATGTTTTTATTAATCTATGCGATTCGCCTTCTCAAGAAACGCTCTGGTTGGATCTTCGGTTCAATTCTTCAGATCGCAATGGCTGCATATAGCTTTGCAGTTCCATCAATGGCGATCATCAGCGTTATCTTCATTGGGTTATGGATTGCGGCGATAATTGTTGGCCGCAAGGGTGAGGCCGCCCGCGCCGCCCTTTTGGCGCAAGGTGACCCCGCCGACCGAAAGGGCGATGAAAAGTAGGGCGAAATCGCTGTGGAGCGGATACGTCCAGATGCCTAATAGACTAGGCAGGTGAGCATAGAAAAGACCCTGATCCTCGTAAAGCCAGATGGCGTACGTCGCCAATTGGTGGGCGAAGTAATTTCGCGCATCGAGAAGAAAGGTTATGTTGTAACCGCGCTCAAGATGATGCAAGCAGATCGCGCACTTCTCGAACGACATTACGCAGAACATCAAGGCAAGCCATTTTTTGAACCGCTCGTCGAGTTCATGATGTCAGGTCCGATAGTTGCGATGATTGCCGAGGGAAATCGCGTCATCGAAGGCTTCCGCTCCATCGCTGGTGTAACTGATCCAACGGTTGCTGATCCCGGAACAATTCGCGGTGATCTAGCTCGCGATCAAGGTACAAAAGTTGTTCAGAACATCGTGCATGGTTCTGACTCACCTGAATCTGCAGCACGCGAAATAGAAATTTTCTTCGGCAAGTAATTCCAAGTAATTAAAAGCAAAGCAATTAACTGAAGGGTTCATCATGAGTAATAAAATGTCATTTATCGGCCGAGATATGGCTGTTGACTTGGGAACTGCAAACACCCTGGTCTACGTTCGAGGTCGTGGCATTGTTCTAAACGAGCCTTCAGTAGTTGCCGTAAACCAAGACACTGGCGGAATCCTTGCCGTTGGTTTGGAAGCTAAGAAAATGATCGGTCGCACACCTGGAAACATTGTTGCGATCCGTCCGCTGAAAGATGGAGTTATTGCAGATTTCGATACCACCGAGCGCATGCTCCGTTACTTTATTCAGAAAGTCCACCGTCGTCGTTACTTAGCTAAGCCACGTATCGTCGTTTGTGTTCCATCAGGTATCACAGGTGTTGAACAGCGCGCTGTTAAAGATGCTGGTTATGCAGCAGGTGCGCGCAAGGTATACATCATCGAAGAGCCAATGGCAGCAGCAATCGGTGCAGGTCTGCCAATCCATGAACCAACAGGAAATATGGTTGTAGATATTGGTGGCGGTACAACTGAAGTTGCTGTTATCTCGCTCGGTGGAATCGTCACATCGCTTTCAATCCGCGTCGGTGGAGATGAGCTAGATCAATCAATTATTAACTGGGTAAAGCGCGAATTCTCGCTTCTTCTCGGAGAACGTACTGCTGAAGAAATCAAAATGGCGATCGGTTCTGCATACCCACTACAGGGCGAAAACGATGCCGAAATCCGTGGTCGCGATCTTGCAACTGGTCTTCCAAAGACAATCGTTGTATCCGCTGCCGAAATTCGTAAGGCACTTGAAGAGCCAGTGAACGCGATCATCAACGCGGTTAAGAGCACACTTGATAAGTGTCCACCAGAACTTTCTTCAGATCTTATGGATCGTGGAATTGTTCTAACTGGAGGAGGAGCCCTTCTCAAGGGTCTAGATGAGCGCCTTCGCAAAGAAACTGGAATGCCAATTCATATTGCTGACCGTCCATTGGATGCAGTTGTTGAAGGTTCCGGAAAGTGCATTGAAGAGTTCGAAGCCCTTGAAAAGGTTTTGATCTCCGAGCCTCGTCGATAGGTTTTAAACGATGCGTAGCGGCGGCGACAACCGCGGTCGTCTCCTTCTTATTTCACTTATTGTTACCGCGCTATTTCTAATTACTCTAGATCTCCGTGGTGTACAAGTGATCACTGGGCTACGCAATGGTTCGCAATCTGCCCTTTCACCAGTTCAGTCAGTTGCCGCCACAATCTTTCGCCCCATTGGAAATTTTTTCTCTGATGTAACCCAACTGGGTCGCACTCGTGGCGAAATTGAGCGCCTCAAGGCGGCCAATGAAAAATTGCAGAAAGAGCTGATTGATCGCAAGAACGCCGATGCAGAACTTGCACAGTTAAAGTCTGTGCTCGATCTGGCAGGTACCGCAAAATATAAAGTGGTAAACGCTAAGGTTATCTCTCTTGGTTCGACTTCCTCCTTCACCCAAACAATCACAATAGATGCTGGAACTAATGACGGCATTCGCCAAAATATGACGGTAATAACTGGACTTGGCTTGGTTGGCGTTGTAAAGATTGCTTACCCAAATAGCGCGCTAGTGCAATTAACAACAGATCCTGCATTTAAAGTCGGCGCAAGAGTTGCCGGTAGCCAGCAAATTGGAATATTAAGCGGACAAGGTACTTCCAAGGCAGTTCTTCAACTTCTTGATAACCAAACAACTCTAAAAGTTGGCGACGTAATTTTGGCTCGTGGCAGTGTCAATAATCGACCATTCGTTCCAGGTGTTCCGATCGGCCAAGTAACCGCAGTAGATAATGCTGCAGGTGCGGTGACGCAAACAGCTGATGTAAAGCTCTATGTAAATTTCTCGGCACTTAGCACCGTAGCAGTTGTTGTCTCTGCTCCAAAGGATGATCCGCGCGATGCTCTTGTTCCTAGAGCACCAGTTCCAACACCAATTCCAACTGTAACCATTTACGCTCAACCATCAGAATCGCCAACTCCATAAATGTTTGCCCGTAGATTTTTCATCTCACTTCCAATTTTTTCTCTCATCTATATTCTGCAAGAGAGCGTCGTTACCCAATTTAAATTATTTGGTGGCGGATTTTCACTCTTTCTAATTTTCACTCTCCTCTGGTCCGCGCTCGGCACCCCTGAAATGGGGGCGTTAACTGGTTTCGGTGCCGGACTCTTGATGGATCTTTCCCAAACTGCTTCTGGACCCATGGGGCAGTGGACTTTGATAATGATCTTGGCAGGTTTCACAGTTTCATATCTTGGCTACGGTGACGATAACTTTCGCGGCAATCCAATTTCTTTGGTGTTCACGGTTGCAGCGGCGGTTGTCGTGATCCGCGCTATTTACTTAATTCTTGGGCTTTTTCTGGGCAGCGATATTGGAAGTACCTGGTCGGTACTGATCTCGCTATTTTCATCCGCGTTCTGGTCGGCAGCACTAGCTCCATTGTTATTACCTGCCGTTACAAGAATTCATGAAGCGCTCTTTGAGGTTAAGAGTCGGATATGAATCAACGAGCACGACTTAGCCTTTTTGTAGTTCAGATCTTTATCTTCTCTCTCCTCTTCGGCTTATTGGGTCGCTTGTTCTATCTCCAAGTTGCAGCCGGTCCGAAATATCGCGATGCCGCGCTATCAATTCAAAGTCGTGATGTTGTAACTCCAGCAACTCGTGGGTTGATCGTGGATTCATCCGGTGTCCCACTTGCTCTTAACCGAGTGGGTGTAGCCATAACAGTTGATCGCACAAAAATTGATCGCCAACCAGATAAAGGTGTAGCTGTACTGCAAAGCGTTTCCGATTTGCTTAAGATTGAATATCGAGACGTCTTCCAAAGAACCCGACTCTGCGGAGAACTTCCCAAAGGACAACGCGCTGGATGTTGGACGGGATCACGTTTTCAACCTATTCCGCTAACTAAAGAAGCTGATCCTGAACTTGCTCTGCGAATTGTGGAACGTCCAGATCAATATCCAGGAGTCTCAGCAACACCAGTTTCGATTCGCAATTATCCTGCAAATGCCGGCGCTAATGCGGCTCATCTACTTGGCTATGTCGGACCACTAACTGAGAGAGATTTATCTGGCGCCAACGGCCGAAGTTATTTTAGATCTGAGTCGATTGGTAAGGCTGGACTTGAAATTCAATACGATGAATATTTGCGCGGATCACCAGGTATAAAGACCGTGATTGTTGATCGCAAAGAAGCAGTTACAAGTACAACCCAAAATTCCAAGCCAGTCGGTGGCAATCACCTGGTAACAAGTATTGATGTCCGCGTTCAAGCAGCTGCCGAGTCGGCACTTGCCGATGCAGTGCGCCGCGCCCGGTCTTTGGGTTATCCATCAGATGGAGCCGCAGCAGTTGTTATGGATGTTCGAAACGGTCAGATCATCGCCTTGGCATCTCATCCAACTTATGATCCGAATTCATTTGAACGCGGACTAACGGTTGCTGAAGCAAAGAATCTTTACAGCGAGAAGGCTGGCGTTCCAGCACTTTCACGTGCATTGCAGGGACTCTTTGCCCCTGCATCAACATTTAAAGTCGTATCTGCAGTTGCCGCAGCGAACGCTGGGTATGACTTAAAGGCTACTTATGATTGTCCAGCACAAGTCGAAGTTGGAACCCGCGCATTTCAAAACTTTGAAAGTAAGGCACAAGGGCGAATTTCAATGACTAGGGCTATTGCCATCTCATGTGACACGATTTGGTATCGCATTGCATTTGATGAATGGTTGCGCGATGGCGGCTTAAAGCCTAAATCAAGCGCCAACGATTACTTTTTTAACGCTGCCAAAGGTTTTCAGATTGGTGTTAAGACCGGAATCGATCTACCTTCTGAATCATCTGGACGTTTGGCAGATCGCGAGTGGCGTAAATCTTGGTATAAGCAAAATAAAGATTTCTACTGCAACTACAAAGATCGTGCACCAAAGAGCCAACAGACTGCGTTCTTAGTTCAACTAGCCTACGAAAACTGCCTAGATGGCGACAAGATTCGCGCTGGCGATGCCGTTAACTTCTCAATTGGCCAAGGTGACACAGTTATATCCCCACTTAAATTGGCGCAGATGTATGCAGCAATTGCCAACGGCGGAAAAATTTTGAAGCCGACGATCGCCAAAGCCATTGTGAAAACCGATGGCACGGTAATTAAAGAATTTAAACCCGAGAAATTGGGAGTACTGCCGGCAGATAAAGAGACGATTAAGTTCCTTCAAAGTTCACTTCGTGAAGTAGTAGTTAGCGGAACAGGTGCTGGAGCATTTAGTTCATTTCCAATTCCGGTCAGCGGAAAGACAGGAACCGCACAAGTTTTCGGTCGCAATCCAAACGGCAGCGCAAAAGCTGATACATCTTGGTTCGCATCTTACGGACCATCCAATAAACCGAGATTTGCAGTTGTCATGATGGTGAGCCAGGGCGGCTTTGGCGCATCTGTTTCTGGCGTCGGTGCGCGAAGGATTTACGAAACGCTCTTTGGCGTTGAAGGTTCTAAGGTAAATTCGGCAAAGATTTTATTCGCAAGTGGAATTCCGCCCGTAGGATTACCAAAGATTTCGCCAGCAACAAAAGTTAAGGGTGCCAAATGAGTTTGATGTCCCAGCGCATTAACTACCGGAAGTCCCAGCGCCCATCGGCTTTTGCAGGATTTGACCCGATTCTCACAATTGCCGTAGCTATTTTGTTGGTTATAGGAACTCTTTTGGTCTATGCCGCAACGCGAAATTGGTATGCGGCAAATGGTTTAGATCCCGAGTACTACTTAAAGCGCCATGTTGTAAATATCTTGATTGGTTCGCTACTTGCCTGGGGAACCACAATCATTGATTACCGATTGATACGCGCGTACACACCGTTCTTGTGGATCGGAGGCGTAGTCGGGCTTACCCTGGTTTTGATTCCAGGTATCGGTGAAGAAGTAAATGGCGCAAACGCTTGGATCGGGCTACCTGGTGGATTCCAAGTACAGCCGGCAGAGCTGGCAAAGATTTCAATCATCGTTGGTATGTCGATGATTTTATCTGAGCGTAGCCACGACTCAGATGCGCCTTCCCACAGAGATGTTATGCAGGCACTTGTTATTGCAGCAATTCCGGTTCTTTTAATTCTGGCTCAACCAGATATGGGAACTGTTTTTATTATTAGTATCGCGGTGGTAACTATCATCGCGGTATCTGGTGCCCCACTTCGTTGGGTTGCCGGATTAATCATTGTTGCCGTCATTGGAAGTTTTGCAGCGGTGCAAGTCGGTGTCATTAACGATTACCAGGTAAAGCGCTTGCAGGCCTTTGTTGATCCAAATGCAGATTCGCAGGGGAGTGGTTACCAATTACGTCAGGCGCGAATCACCGTTGGCTCTGGTGGTTTGCTTGGCACCGGTTTATTTAACGGCCCACAAACAAATGGCCGATTTGTTCCTGAACAACAAACTGACTTTATCTTTACAGTTGCTGGTGAACAGTTAGGTTTCCTTGGCTCTGGATTTATTATTCTCTTATACCTAGTTATTTTGATGCGGGCATTTGGAATAGCCCGAAGATCTAGCGACCCCTACGGAAAATTAGTTTGCACTGGAGTTATCGCTTGGTTTGCTTTTCAAACTTTCGAAAATATCGGAATGACTTTGGGCATGATGCCGATGACAGGTGTTCCGCT
This sequence comes from uncultured Candidatus Planktophila sp., assembly GCA_964554225.1. Lineage (GTDB taxonomy): Bacteria > Actinomycetota > Actinomycetes > Nanopelagicales > Nanopelagicaceae > Planktophila. Next base: position 3,921 of record CAZKNQ010000008.1, on the reverse strand, counting down.
GCCGTTCCTGTCTTATGGTGGTTCGAGCATGTTTGCCAATATGATCGGCTTCGGGCTATTGCAAAACGTAAACGCGCGCCATCGCGGCTAATTCAGGCGCAAACCACCCTCATTTCGCGCTTTGCCCCACTCATCTGGCATACTTATCCCAACAGTTCAGCGCGGCTCGCGAACCAATTCGCGGCACACAGCCAGCGGCGGACTAACACAGAAGTACACACAGAGATTTGCTTGAAGGATTTGACCCAAGTGCGCATCCCGATCGGGGCGCTAGCTAGTTGAGTATCTACAAGCCAGAGCGCGTTTAATTAAACGCATAGAGGATTTGGTGCCATGGCGATTGAGCCAAAGTCACCGCGCAAACGTGCGGTGAAAAAGATTAGTAAGAAGAAATCTGCTGAACAAAGCGCAGATGTTGAAGCAACCCCAGTAACAGAGGCGGTTGAAAGTAAGTCGAAGAAGAAAGCGCCTTCGATTCCTGTCCCAATTTTTCAGGCCGCGCCAGTTGAAAAAGCCCCCAAGGCTGTTGCAAAGAAGAGCGCAAAGAAAGTTGATGCCGAAAGTGGATCTGACGAGAAGGTAAGCACTTCTGCCGCAGCTCCTGACTCTGCCGATGGGGAAGATTCAGATAGTCGTGGTGGACGTAATCGTCGTCGCCGTCGTGGTGGTCGCGGTCGCCGTAAGCCAGGTGCAGATGGCGCCGATTCAAATACTTCAGATGAAGGTTCAGAAACTTCAGATGATTCCAGCGAAGATTCTGCAGAGAGTGCAACACATCGCCGACGCCGACGCCGTCGCGCAACTGGCGAAGGTGTAACACCTGGTGAGATCGTTGATGAAGATGGCGTAATTACCGTTGTTAAGGTTCGCGAAGTTCGCGAACGCACTGAACGTCCGGCTCGAGCAGAACGTAACGAACGTGGAACACGTAGCCGTGGTCGCGATCGCGATCGTGGCGGACGGAACGAAAATCGTGGAGATTATCGCGAGCCATATCGCCGTCGCGGAACAATCATTACCGATGGAGAATTTCTAGCGCGTCGCGAGAACGTTGATCGCGAGATGGTAGTTCGTCAGATCGGTGATCGCATTCAGATCGCCGTTATTGAAGATAAAGTCATGGTTGAGCACTATGTAAACCGTAACGCCAACGTCTCTTATGTTGGAAACGTTTACTTAGGGCGCGTACAGAACGTTCTTCCATCCATGGAAGCTGCATTCGTTGATATCGGAAAAGGCCGCAACGCAGTTCTCTATGCCGGTGAAGTTAACTGGGATGCTGCAGGTATCTCTGAAACTCAACCACGTAAAATTGAAATGGTTTTAAAAACCGGTCAACCTGTTCTTGTACAAGTTACCAAGGATCCAATCGGCCAAAAAGGTGCGCGCTTAACTAGCCAAATCTCACTTCCTGGTCGTTACGTTGTCTATGTTCCTGGTGGCGGAATGAGCGGTATTTCAAAGCGCCTTCCTGAATCAGAACGCACCCGACTAAAGGCGATTTTGAAGAACTTAATCCCTGAAGAAGCGGGAGTAATTGTTCGTACCGCAGCCGAAGGCGTTAGCGAAGAAGAACTCACCAACGATGTCGCACGCCTAAAGGCGCAGTGGGAAGATATTTATCAGAAATCTGAAAATCCAAACTTCCACGCACCGGCGCTTCTGCTTTCAGAGCCAGATCTTGCTGTACGCGTAATCCGCGATATCTTCAACGAAGATTTCCGTAAACTTACAATTCAAGGCAATGAAGCATGGGAAGAGATCAGTTCTTATCTTGGCTCTATTGCACCAGAGCTAGTTTCCAAGCTTGAGAAGTACACCGGAACTGGCGATCTATTTGCTGACTTCCGCGTTGAAGAACAACTCGCTAAGGCATTTGATCGCAAGGTTTATCTACCTTCAGGCGGTTCGCTAGTTATCGATCGCACTGAAGCGATGATCGTTATCGATGTTAACACCGGTAAATTCATCGGTAAGGGCGGAAACCTTGAAGAGACTGTTACTAAGAACAACTTGGAAGCAGCCGAAGAAATTGCTCGCCAACTTCGCTTGCGCGACCTTGGCGGAATCATCGTTATCGACTTTATCGATATGGTTCTTGAATCTAACCGTGATGCCGTTCTTCGCCGCCTAGTTGAATGTCTTGGTCGCGACCGCACTAAGCATCAGGTTGCAGAAGTAACTTCACTTGGTTTAGTACAAATGACACGTAAGCGCGTTGGCCAAGGTTTGATCGAAGCCTTCTCTACAACTTGTGATTCGTGTGCAGGGCGTGGAATTCATATTCATATGGAGCCGGTAAAGATGAAGGCGCCGATGCCACAAGTGAATTCACAATCGGCAACACATGATGATGTTGATGAATCTGAGGCAACCGAACATGAATTCCATGAGACCTTAAATACCGAAACGAGTTCAAATACTGAGGTAAATGAAGATGCAGAAGTAGAAGCCAAGCCAGCCGGACGCCGTCGTCGAAGGGCTGCTTCCAGCGGGATCATCACCGCCTAGAAAAGCCTCAATTTGACCCTAGGGGTATGAAATCCGTACCCTTAGCCTCTGCTCGAAAGAAGCCCACCTGGGTCTCATGAGCGTGAAATGAACTGGAGCAAGAATCGTGTACGCAATCGTTAAAGCTGGCGGCCGCCAGGAGAAAGTCACCGTTGGTGAAACCATCACTGTCGATCGCATCGACCAAGCCGCTGGTGCAACCGTAACTTTTCCTGCGTTACTCGTCGTAGACGGTGCCAGCGTCACCACTGATGCAAAAGTTCTTAGCGGTGTAAAAGTTACCGGTGAAGTAATTGACGAAGTAAAGGGTCCAAAGATCGACATCCTTCGTTACATGAACAAGACCGGTTACCGCCGCCGTCAGGGTTTCCGTGCGCAGCAAACTCGAGTCAAGATCACCGCAATCAGCGGCGTGAAATAAGGGGTTGAACAATGGCAAGTAAGAAGGGTGTCTCCTCGACACGTAACGGTCGCGATTCCAATCCGCAATACCTAGGTATCAAGCGCTTTGGCGGACAAGAAGTAAATGCCGGTGAAATTTTGGTACGTCAACGCGGTACATATTTCCACCCAGGAAAGAATGTTGGTCGCGGTAAGGATGACACTCTCTTTGCACTCGCTGCAGGCGCAGTTGAATTCGGTCGCGCTCGCGGTCGTCGTGTAGTGAACGTGGTTGTCCCGGTCGCTTAATTTAGGTTTCTCAGAGAGAGCGAGCCGCGTTCGTGGCTCGCTCTTTTTATTTATCAGGCCGGTTTAGGGATTTAAATTTTATGAAAATCAGAAGGGAGCGTTAAGAGATGACAACTTTCGTCGACCGCGTAACGCTCTATGCCACGGCAGGCAAAGGTGGCGATGGTTGCGTCTCTGTAAAGCGTGAAAAATTTAAACCTCTCGGTGGGCCAGATGGTGGCAATGGTGGCCGCGGTGGCGATGTCATTCTCGTCGTCGATTCCAGCGTTACGACGCTCCTTGATTTTCACCATTCTCCGCACCGCAAAGCAACATCTGGCTCTCAAGGCTACGGCGATCGCAAAGATGGCACATACGGTGAAGATTTAATTCTGCCTGTACCAAATGGCACAGTTGTCTTTGATGAAAAAGGAAACCAACTTGCAGATTTAATTGGCGTTGGCACAACATTTCTTGCGGCACAAGGTGGACATGGCGGTCTTGGCAACTTAGCTCTCTCATCTTCAAAGCGTCGCGCCCCAGGTTTTGCACTCCTTGGTGAGCCAGGTGAAGAACGCACTCTTTATCTAGAACTTAAATCAGTGGCCGATATCGCTCTAGTTGGTTACCCAAGCGCTGGAAAATCTTCGCTAATTGCCGCGATTTCTGCAGCGCGCCCAAAGATTGCTTACTATCCATTTACAACTCTGTTTCCGAACTTAGGAGTTGTTCAAGCAGGAG
>CAZKNQ010000007.1:0-15616 GCA_964554225.1 uncultured Candidatus Planktophila sp. | reverse complement strand
GATCGCGAGAGCGAGACAAAGGTCGTCGGCGTCCGGCGGCTAAAAGAGGCGATGGCAAAACCAGCCTCGACCCGTATTTTCACCGTGGCAAACCAGAAGGGTGGGGTCGGAAAGACCACCACAACAGTCAATATCGCAGCAGCCCTTTCTATGGGCGGACTTCGGGTCTTGGTCGTTGATTTAGATCCACAGGGCAACGCCAGCACCGCTTTGGGCGTCCCTCACCGTGATATCGAAGGCGTTTATGACGTACTTATGGGAAGTGCGCAAATAAGTTCTGTAATTCAAAAGGTTGCCGGATTTCCTGCACTTGATTGCGTTCCATCAAATTCATCTCTTGCAAATGCGGAAGTTAATTTAGTTTCAATGGTTGCGCGTGAACTTAGATTGAAAGAAGCCCTCGATGAAATTTCGCCAAATTATGATTACATCTTTATCGATTGCCCACCATCACTTGGTTTGTTAACTATCAACGCACTTGCTGCAGCACGCGAACTTTTAATTCCAATTCAAACCGAATATTACGCACTCGAAGGTTTGTCACAACTTCTTGAAACGTATGGCGTTGTTAAGAAGCGCTTAAATGCAAACTTAGATCTTTCGACAATTGTCTTAACTATGTTTGATGGCCGTACACGTTTATCAAATGACGTTGCCGCTAATGTTCGCGCGCACTTTCCTAACGAGTTAATTGATATTCCAATCCCGCGCGCAGTACGAGTTTCGGAAGCTCCTTCTTATAACCAAACAGTTATGACATATGACCCGCTATCACCAGGTGCTATTGCTTATATGCAGGTAGCACGCGAAATCGCAGAACGCGGAAAACCAAAAGATGCGCTCGATGTTGATTTTGATTCAAATGTTGTAAACATTAATTACAAACGCGATGGAGAAATTGCATGAGTGCAAAACGTGGTGGCCTTGGAACTAATTTAGATTCTTTAATTCCAACATCTCTTACTGTTGCCGGCAATGAAGTCGCACAACAGAATGAAGTTTCTATTGATGCGATTTCTCCAAACCCACGCCAACCCCGCACTATCTTTGAAGAAGGTGCACTCAACGAATTAATTACATCGATTAAAGAGATTGGCATCTTGCAACCACCGGTTGTTCGCCAAATTTCCTCAGGCAAATATGAATTAATTATGGGCGAACGCCGCTTCCGCGCGGCAAAGGCTGCAGGTTTAAAGAAGATTCCAGTAATTATCCGTCAAACTCCAGATAATGAACTTTTACGTGAAGCGTTAATTGAAAATATCCATCGCAGCCAACTAAACCCACTTGAAGAAGGCGCTGCTTACGCGCAACTACTTACCGACTTTAACTGCACACATGATGAACTTGCGCTAAAACTTGGCCGTTCTCGCCCGCTTATCTCAAACACAATTCGCCTTTTAAATCTTCCGCCAACCGTGCAACGCAAAGTTGCTGCGGGAGTTATCTCAGCGGGCCATGCGCGTGCGCTTCTTGGACTAACCGATGAAGCAGAGATTGAAAAGTTGGCTAATAGAATCGTTGCCGAAGGTTTGAGTGTTCGTGCAACCGAAGAAGCGGTAGCAATTCACTCACCCAAGAAGGGTTCGACTAAGAGCGGCAAAAGTGGAAAAAGTTCTATAACAGGTGAAACCTTGGCCGCAGCAGAGTTGTTGAGTGATTACCTGGATACCCGCGTGAGCGTGCAGGGTGCAAATGGCAAAGGCAAGATCGTTATTGAATATGCCGGACGCGAAGATTTACAACGAATCGTTGATCTAATTGAGGGCGATAAGTAATTCCAAACCCTTTAAATTATTGAAGAGCTGTACCGCGACGCGACATCTCTTGCGTCACGATTCCACCCAGAGCTTTAACACCTTCGCGGATTCGCTCAGGAGTTGGGTGGCAGTAAGAAAGTCGCATCGACCAAGATCCAAAACCATCAGCGTAGAAAGCATTGCCAGGAACATAGGCAACCTTGGCAACGATAGCCTTTGGCATCATCGCCTTGGTATCAATTTCTGGCGGCAAGTTAACCCAAACATAGAAACCACCACCTGGTTTCGTCCAAGTAGCCTCTTTTGGAAAATATTGTTCAAGCGATTCCAACATCGCATCGCGGCGCACCTTATATAGCTCGCAGAATGATGCGATCTGATCGCGCCAAGGCTGATCGGCAAGGTAGCTAGAAATAGTTAACTGCGTAAAGTTTGATGGACAGAGAATTGATGATTCGGATGCAATTACCAATTTATCTTTTAACGATTGCGGAACTAGCGCCCAACCGATACGCAAACCCGATGCGATTGTCTTTGAAAATGAGCCAAGATAGATAACGTTTTCGGAATCTTCTGCGCGCATCGCATTTGGTGAGGGACGATCAAAGCCAAGAAGTCCGTAAGGGTTATCTTCAACCACGAAGATTCCTTCTTCGCGGCAGATATTTAGAATTTCAGTTCGGCGATCTGCCGGCAACAAAACACCTGTTGGGTTTTGGTAATTAGGAATCAGATATAAGAATTTAATTTTGCGGCCGGCAGCGCGCACAGATTTAATTGCCGCGCGCAGTGCATCTGGAACGAGACCGTTCATATCCATCTCAACGTGAACAACAGATGCTTCATATTGTCTAAAAGTTCCGAGCGCACCGACATAAGAAGGCGCTTCGACTAATACAACATCACCGGGATCGATAAAGATACGGGAAATCAAATCAAGTGCTTGTTGTGAGCCAGTGGTAACGACGATGTCATCTGGGTTGGCACGAATTCCTTCAAGGGCCATAACATCGCAGATTTGTTCACGAAGCTTTGGATGTCCTTGGCCACTGCCGTACTGCAGAGCTTCCGCGCCATTACTTAAAATTAATTGATTTACAACCCCTGCCATCATCTCCATTGGCAGCGCTGAAAGATTTGGCATTCCACCCGCCAGCGAAACAATTTCTGGACGAGATGCAACGGCGAAGAGCGAGCGAATTTCAGAAGGCAACATTCCGGCGGCGCGAGTTGCAAATCGTTGTTCTAGATTTTGCGGTACACCGGTTTGATAGCGAACTGATACTTCAGACATACGGAGAAGTCTCCCACATGCCCGCTTGCGCTAGCGAATTAATTAGAACTAGCGACGAATACCCGCACTGCGCAGGTCAGATAATCGTAAAGTTCCTGTTTTTGCATCGTCTTCAGCCGATAGATAAAGGCGTTGAATCGCAATAATGAAAGCCTCGGCCAAAGTATCGCGAAAATCAGGACGGGCCAGGCGCTCTGCATCTCCCGCATTTGTTAGATATCCAAGATCTACACGCACCGCCGGGGCTTGGGTAAGGCGAAGTAGATCCCAAGTTTTGGCGTGAGTACGGCAATTTAACAAATCAGTGCGGGCACATAGTTCGCGCTGTACAAGGGATGCAAACCTTTCGCCAACAATGGAATGAACTCCATGCGCATCGCTGCCATAGAAATAAGTAGAAACTCCATGTGCGTCGGGATTTGAGTGCCTGTCGGTATGTAAAGAGATAACTAAATCTGCGCTATTTTTATTGGCAAACGCGATGATCTCATTTTCACTTAAAACATTTTTAGGACCGCGTGTTAAGAAAACGCTCGCGCCAAGAGCTAACAAACGACCTTCTAACCGTTGTGCGATGTCATAGACAATCTCTGCTTCATCTGCGCCAAATGCGGGATCCAAAACTATTACCTTGTTTGCAAGAGCAGGACCACGATTTCGTTGCTTAGCGCTTTCGCGCATCTGTGCGGGTGCTCCACCGGAAACAATTTTTGTTAAACGAATCAGCGCAATAATTGTTGCTGGGCCACATTTTCCATCAACTTTTATTCCTACTGATTTTTGAAATTCTTTAACTGCAGATTCGGTGCGCTCACCAAAAATTCCATCGACTCGACCGGCGTTAAAGCCCATCTCAGTAAGGCGCGCTTGAAGTGCGGCGACATCATCACCGCGCATCATTGGAGATGGTTGCAGATTTAAAGAACGATCGCCTAACTTCCAGCGAGATTCTTCAAGGGCGCGCTTGGTCTGGTCGTTTAATTCACCAGTGACGTGCAAACCACGCTCTTGCTGAAAAGAACGAATCTCGTCAGGAGATAGTTCTTTCATAAGAGATCTAAACCAACGAGTTGATTAGATGAAGCCTTCGAGCTCTTTAAGAAGCGCTGGCTTTGGCTTTGCACCAATAATTGTCTTTACAACTTCACCGTTTACATACACGTTGAGCATTGGAATTGATGTAACGCCATATTTGATAGCGATCGCTGATTCTTCATCGGTATTTAACTTCACGATAGTGAGCTTGTCGCCATGTTCAGTTGCGATCTCATCAAGGATTGGTCCAACTGCGCGGCAAGGGCCACACCACTCAGCCCAGAAATCAACAAGAACTGGCTTGCTGCTCTTGAGTACTACCTCATCGAAATTGGCTGCGGTTACTTTTCCTGCGCTCATTTGTGGCTCCTAGATTGCTTGTTATCGGTCTTGATCTTTTTTGGTCTCAAAAATTAAGTTGTTGTAAGAGTACTAGTGGGAGAGGAATTTTTCAGCGTCTAACGCCGCCTGACATCCCGACCCCGCTGCAGTAATTGCTTGGCGATATGTGAAATCTACAAGATCACCACAGGCAAAGACTCCCTTCAGGTTGGTGCGCGTTGAGCGTCCTTCTACTGAAACATAACCCTCTTCATTTAGCGTTACTTGAGATGTAACAAGTTCACTGCGTGGAATATGCCCGATAGCGACAAAGAGTCCGGTGAAATCTCGTTTACTTACTTCCCCAGTAACCGTGTTGCGAAGTTCTAGCGCCTCAACTTTTTCTGCACCAAGTACATCTGTTACTTCGGTATTCCAGAGCATTTCGATCTTCGGATTTGCAAAGGCGCGCTCTGCCATAATTTTTGAGGCGCGAAGTGAATCGCGGCGGTGGATCAATACAACCTTTGAGGCAAACTTTGTTAAGAAAGTTGCTTCTTCAACAGCAGAATCTCCGCCACCAACAACAGCAATTGTTTGATCCCGGAAGAAGAAGCCATCGCAAGTTGCGCACCAAGAAACTCCGCGTCCAGATAAACGCTTCTCGTTCTCTAAACCGATTTCTTTATAAGCAGAACCCATTGCAAGGATTACCGCTTTAGCTTCAACGGTATTTCCAGAGCCATCTTTAATAATTTTGATATCGCCGGATAAATCCATCTCAACAACATCATCGGTAATTAGCTCTGCGCCGAAACGTTTTGCTTGCTTGCGCATACTGTCCATTAGATCTGGACCCATCACGCCATCGACAAAGCCTGGGAAATTTTCTACCTCAGTGGTGTTCATCAACGCACCACCTGCAGTTACTGAACCTTCGTAAATAATTGGATCTAACTGAGCGCGAGCGGCGTAGATAGCAGCGGTATATCCAGCGGGACCAGAACCAACGATTACGAGATTTCTTACCATGGGCTCAGCGTATCCATTCGAGATTACTTTGCGCGGGCAGCACGACGCTTGCTTAGAAGTGAGATTGCAAACTCTTTCATTGCGGTGATTTCGGTGATTTTTAGGGCATGCGCAACGAGCAAGAAACCCGCTCCACTACCAAGTAGAACAACCAATAAGCGAGCCACACCAATGAGAGGAGCAGCGTCATCGTTCATCCAGTTTAAAAAGAAGGCGAGCAGGAAGAAGGGAACCATTGCGATCGCCGATGCTAGATATAGGCGCGCATGCTGACCTGCAAATTTAGATATTTCGAGAGGGCCGGTGTGTTTCTTTAAGAGCGCGATAGTTACAAAGAGGCCGAGGATGTAACTAACAGCGAAAGCCACACCTAAACCTATTGTTACAAACTCACTCTTTAACGTTGCCAAAAATAGGTAAGAGAGAGCCGATGAAATTATGTTGATTATCAAAATTGATACGACTTGAGTCTTAGTATCTTCAAATGCGTTAAAACCGCGAATTAGAACTAAGTTAATTGAGAAAGCAACCAAACCTAAACTTAGCGCCGATAAAACATAGCCGATATAACGAGAGTCATCAAGTGAAATACCGAAGTAGAGAACTTCCGTCATAAGCGACCCAAAGAGCAATAATGCAACTGAGCTTGGAACTGTTACAACACCGCACATGCGGATAGCGCGAATCAACTGCTTTTTAACTTCTTCGACATTCTTATCAATTGCTAACTTAGATAAATGTGGAAGAAGTGCGGTAACAATTGAAATTGTGACGATTGAATACGGAAGCAACATAATGTAATAAGCGCTAGTAAATGGTGTGAAACCAACACCAGTTGTTATTCCAGCTTGGGCGCTACGCACAGCAGCGCTAGTTGCGACATTTACTGTAATTAAATAACCAAGTTGAGAAATTAAGACATAAACTAGAGTCCAACCAGCGAGTGAGAAAGATTTTCCAAGGCCGGCAACACCGAAAATAGGGCGCAAACGAATTCCAGATTTCTTAACGACTGGGATCAGAATTAACGCCTGAATAACAATTCCGAGAGTTGTTCCCCAACCTAAAAGTTGGATCTGAGCATCGGTAATATTTTCAACGGAAATGCTCTCTTGAAGGAATAACACCCCGCCAAATATCACTATAACAACGAGGTTATTGGCGATCGGCGCCCACATTAAAGGCGCGAAAGAACCGCGCGCATTTGCAACTTGGCCGAGCATCGTGAAGAGCCCTAAGAAGAAAATCTGCGGCAGACAGTAACGAGTAAAAGCAACCGCGATAGAGAACTCACGCTCGAAACCAGCAGTTGCAAATTCCGGTGCATAGAGCTTTACAAGGTACGGCGCAAAAATTACTCCGACAAGAACAAGTAGTAAGAGGATTCCCGAAATAGTTGTAACTAAACGTGAAGCAAAACCATGTCCACCATCTTCATCTGAAAATGAGCGAACCAATTGCGGAACAAAAATCGCCGTTAGCGCACCACCAACTAGCAAGTTATAGAGAATATTTGGCATCGTATTTGCCACGTTGTAGGAATCTGCAAGTAGCGCTGTACCCAATACTGCAACCGCAAGAATTGCGCGGAAGAAGCCAGTGATGCGCGAAAGGATTGTTCCGATCGCCATAACACCAGAGGCGCGGAATAGCTCATTGCTTTTCATAGCGCCCCCTTCTTATTCTGCGAATAGTCTGGGTTAAAGCTGCGACAAATAGCAAGAGCGCCGCACCTATCGTGAAGTAAGTAACCCGCGAATCAAATAAAGTTACTTTAATTGCCAGCCGCGATGCTGGGCCGATCTCATCACCATTGGCGTTTGTGATTTGAGCAAGCACAGTAGTTGAACCAGGTGCAATTGCGTTAAACGGAATGGAGAGTTGGGTTCGCGAATTTGCGCCAATAGTAAAAGGTGGAACATCTGAAACTTGTACACGCGAGTTAAGTGGTGTTAATTTAACTCCAACGCTTACAGGCACTCCAAAATCATTAGTAACGGTAACGGGAACCTTTCCAGTTGCAGAAGCAATTTGATATTTACCAGAGGAAACCCGCAAACGATTTAAAGTTTTTGACACACCATCGGCGGCGTCATAAGAGAAAAAGTCCCGGTCTTTCTTATCAAGTGAAGGAGATAGTAAAACCGCTAATTTAGCGCGCTGGGCTTTGACTTCAGGTGCGTTAACAATCGATGACAGTGCGGTTAAAGCTTGGCGATTTTGCGTATATTTCTTACGCAATACTGGGCTTAGGCGTGATTTACCCGTGCTCCAAGCACTGCTATCCCCGGGTGAAACCTTGCGGTTTAGATGAAATTCAACTCTTTCTATGCCATAACTTTTATATAGACGAAGTTCACTTGGAGCAGATCGCGAGGCGAGTGATAAATCAGGGTTTCCATACGGAAGCGCAAAAACTTTATCTCCAGCGCTTATAAGAATTAAGCGCGAGATCCAGCCTTTTGCAACAATTTGTCCAGTGGTTAACTGACCATTGCTTAACTCGTAACCATCTGCCATAGCAGCTACTTCATCAAGCAGTGCACCATCTATCACCCAAGTTCGCGATCCCTTAGGTTTACTTTCTAGCGGCTTCCCTAATCTGCCTGTTGGAAGTAGATCGTTAGTTAAATCATCGTTTCTAAAAGTGCCATCAAAAAGTTGGTGTGGCTTACTGGTTAACTTTGTAACAGTTACATCACCGGTTGAATGTGGAGCGCTTATAAAGAGAAATATTAGGGATAAGAAGAGCGCGGATGACTTCTTCATTTAGCGCCAACTTCAGCAGTTGCATCTGTACGTGCAATCAACTTCTTTTCATCTGGATAAGCTAAACGATCAACAATTTCTGCTAGTGGAAACCAGCCAACCTCATCTACTTCACTTTCTTGTGGTGCAAGTAAACCGCCGGTTTCACGGAACAAGTAATGATGAACTGTTTTATGAATTCGCTTACCGCCGGCCATAAACCAAAAATCAATAACACCTAAGGAGCGTTCGATTTCAGATTCAATTCCAGTTTCTTCGGCGACTTCCCGCAGGGCAGCTTGTTCAGGGGTCTCACCCTCTTCAATGTGTCCTTTTGGTAACGACCATAAAATTCGTTTCCCGCTGACATCTTTATGATCAATGCGGCCAATCAAAAGACCGTTCTTACCGCTGTGATCAATCACTAAACCACCAGCGCTGACTTCATCTACCCGCTTGGCGTAATTTTTTGACGGATTCTTGGCAGGGCTCTTTGCAGGGCGTTTATTCTGCGCCTGCTCATCGTTGGCAGGTGAATCACTTGCAAGTGGGGCGCGATTTGCGGGGCGTCTGCGCCTGCGCTTTTTCTTCGTACCTTCGCTGCCCGCACTAGGTGCCGGGGTCATAGACCAAGGGTACTGCTCTAATCTTGGACTTGTGACGAGTGCATTGGGAGCCGCGGGAGAAGTTGCGATTGCCTCACTCATCAAACGGGCGCCGCTAGCAAGTTCACTCGCCCAAAGTTTTGCCGCCCAAGGTTTTCGCTTGGCGTTAGTCGGCGGGCCAGTTCGCGATGCGTTGCTTGGTCGACTTGGAAATGATTTAGATTTCACAACTGATGCACGACCAGAAGTTACCAAGAAAATTCTGCAAGATTGGGCGGAAAATGTTTGGGATACCGGAATTGAATTCGGAACAGTTGCCGCAAAACGCGGCGATACAACCGTTGAAGTTACAACTTACCGCACCGAAAGTTACGATCCGGAAAGTCGCAAACCTGAAGTTGAATATGGTGATTCAATTGCAGGCGATTTATCACGGCGCGATTTCACAGTTAACTCAATGGCGCTAGAGCTAACTACAAAAAAACCCGAATTTATCGATCCCTTTAACGGTTTGGAAGATTTAGCCAAAAAAGTATTACGCACTCCAACCAAGGCTGAGAATTCTTTCTCTGATGATCCCCTGCGCATGATGCGCGCTGCGCGTTTTGCTAGCCAATTAGGCTTTGAGATCGCACCCGATGTTCTGCAGGCGATAAAGGATATGGCGGGCAGAATTTCAATTATTTCAGCCGAACGCGTACGCGATGAATTTACTAAAATGTTAATGTCGATGCACCCACGCACCGGAATAACAATTTTAGTTGAAACCGGTCTTGCCGAAATTGTCCTTCCGGAAATTCCTAAACTCCGCCTAGAAATAGATGAACACCACCACCACAAAGATGTTTACGAGCACTCAATAACCGTTCTAGAGCAGGCGATCTCACATGAAGATCGTTTAGGAGGCCCTAATTTAATTATTCGTCTTGCTGCGCTACTTCACGATATTGGTAAGCCAAAGACGCGTAATTTGATTCCTGGTGGAGGAGTTTCTTTTCATCACCATGAAATCGTCGGAGCACGTCTTACCAAATCCAGATTAAAAGCGCTGCGCTTTGATAGTGACACGATTGAACAAGTTGAAACGCTTGTAGCACTTCATCTGCGCTTTCATGGCTACGGAGATGGCGAATGGACTGATTCTGCAGTGCGCCGTTATGTGCGAGATGCAGGGGATTTATTGATTCATTTACACGTTTTAACTCGAGCGGATTGCACAACTCGTAACGCTAAAAAGGCAGAGCGCCTAGCCAAGACTTACGACGCGCTCGAAGCACGCATCGCTAAGTTAATGGAAGAAGAAGAACTCTCTAAGATCCGACCAGATTTAGACGGCGCACAAGTTATGAAGTTACTTGGCATCAAACCATCAGCAACGGTTGGTAAGGCTTTGGATTATCTACTTGAGTTGCGTCTTGAAAACGGTCCTCTTGGTGAAGAACGTGCGACTGAAGAGTTACTTAACTGGTGGAGCAAAGAAAACCCCACTACGAAGTAACCGTAGCCCTGCGATTAAATAGATAGTTGCAACAATTAGTGGCACCAGATAAGTATCACCGCTATCTGGCAGCAATAGCGCAGCGATAACAGCGCCCGAAACTATTGCGCCATTAACGACAACGTCATAAACCGAAAAGACTCGACCACGATAAATATCATTTATCTTTGATTGAACTAGAGCATCATTGGTAACTTTTAAACTCTGTCCAAATAAAGCGGTGACAAAAGCAGCGCAGATTAAAGTCAGCGGAGTCCTAACAAATAGAATAAATAGCGGCCCGCAAGTACTAGCAATGAGAGAAAACCTCATCCAGCGATGGCGCCCAACGCGACGAACTCCATAAGGTGCAACCACTGCACCAACCACAAAACCGATCGCCGCAATAGATAAGGTAAAACTTAAACCAGCTAATCCAGCTTCGTTATCTGCCGGATCGTTAAAGGTATTTCGTTCCAAAAGAAGAGCAATAAGCGTCAGCGCAGTTATTCCACCGCGATGAATTGCAATCGCTCCTATACCGCGCGCGGCATCCATATGTGCACGCAGAAAACGAACACCTTCGCGCATTTCAATTAAACCTTGGGTAAAGCTGGCGCTCTTTATCTCGTGATCTAGCGGACCAATCTCTTTGCGTTTTAATAACGAAGCAAAGAGCGCCGCAAGGAGGTAACCAGCGGCCGCCACCAGGATTATGTAGCCATCTGCTTTATCTGCAGTGGTTGTCTCATCAATCAAGCGGCGTAAACCAAGACCAATCCCGCCACCCAGAACAACAAATACTGAACCACCAGTTACTGCAAGAGCGTTGGCGCTAATTAAAGATTTACTTTCAATCATCAGTGGAATACCTGCAGAAAGTCCGGCGAGAATTAATCGGTTAACGCCAAAGGCAACAAGAACAAAGACGGTCATCTCAATTCCAGTTTTTCCCTGAAAAATCAATAACGAGATAATCGATAAAGTTGTTGCTCTTGTTAAGTTTGCAAACATAATTGCTCGTTGTCTAGAAACGCGATCTAGAATTGTTCCGACAAATGGGCCGATTAAAGAATATGGAAGAAGGACAACGGCAAAGGCGAGGGCGGCGTTAAGCGCATTTGCTTGACGTTCTGGTGAAAATAAAACAAATGAGGCTAAGGCGCTCTGAAAAACTCCATCTGTCATCTGACCCGTCCAGCGCAGGCGGAGTAACCGAGAAAATTTGCGGTCGGTTAATATCTGCCAAATGTTCATAGTTAAAGGGTAGTCGCGCAAAGCCTGTAAAAGAGGATTATCCTTCTCTCATTATGAAATCCAAGCGTGCCTTCATCGATTATTCACTTGATAAGCGCGCCACTTTATTGGCGCTCTTTCGCGGAGTAGTCGATGCCTGTGATGCTGACCCTTATTTAATGCGCGCTGCTAAATATCACGGCGAGAAAGCGCAACGAAAATGTCCGGTCTGCAAAAAAGAGTCGCTAGTTGAACTGCGTTACACATTTGGTGATCAACTCGGACAATTCTCAGGTCGCATAAAGACCGAAGTTGAATTATTGGAGATGGAGAAAGAGTTTGGGGAATTTGCCGTCTACACCGTTGAAGTCTGCCGCGAATGCTCTTGGAACCATCTCTGCTCTTCGTATCTATTAGGGGATGGAAATGAACGAAAGCCACCCCGTCGCGTACGCACCCTGGAAGATGAAGATTGGGTTAAAGGGTAACCTTAAGAAATGATCCGCAGAAAACTTATCCGCGCCAGTATTTTCCTAGCCGGCTTTGGTTTTATCGCTGGATCGACGCTATTTGCATTTGCCTGGTTTACCGTTTCAATCCCAGATCCAAATGCATATGTAAATAGTCAATCAACAATTATTCAATATTCAAATGGTCAAGAGATTGGGCGCATCGGATCAGAGAACCGTCAGATCTTGCCGCTCGCAAAGATTCCGCTAGATCTACGAAACGCAGTTCTAGCTGCCGAAGATCGAAACTTTTACTCAAATAAGGCATTTAGCATCACAGGTATTTCCCGCGCACTGCTTAATAACTTACGCTCTGGCAATTTAACTGGCGAGGGTGGGTCAACCATCACCCAGCAGTATGCAAAAACTGCCTTTCTTTCTCCAAGCCGCACGATTCAAAGAAAGATTAAAGAGCTTGTAATTTCTTTAAAGTTAGAGAATTCTCTATCTAAAGATCAAATTCTGGAAAATTACCTAAACACAATTTACTTTGGACGCGGCGCTTACGGTGTGCAGACCGCATCGCAACAGTATTTTAATCGCAACGCCAACCAACTCAACCTTTCTCAGATGGCGGTGATCGCCAGTATTTTACGTTCGCCCGGTTATTACGATCCATCACTTTCTAAAGAAAATGGCGTACGTTTAGAGAACCGATTCAAATATGTTATCGATGGCATGTTAGAACGTGAATGGATTACTCCTGAAGACGCCGCGAAAGCGAAATTCCCAACCGTTATCCCACGTACCAAAACTGGGCAGTTAAGTGGACCTAAGGGCCATATCGTTGCCGCAGTTCAAAAAGAGATGGCCAAGTTAGGTTTTACAGAAGACCAATTACTTGTTGGCGGACTGGTAATCAAAACGACTATTGATCAACGCGCACAACAATCAGCAGTTGATGCGGTAACTAAGTTCTATCCCAAGAAAGCGCCAGATAATTTAAGAATTGGACTAGCTGCGATCCGTCCTGGAACGGGCGAGATTGTTGCGATGTATGGTGGCCGCGATTATTTAGAGCGCCAATTAAACGATGCCACCCAGTCAATTGCGCTAGCTGGCTCTACTTTTAAGCCCTTCGCACTCATTGCAGCGCTTGAAGCAGGTATTCCACTTACTTCTATGTGGAACGGTGATTCACCACAAATCTTTGATGATCTAGGAAAGCCATACGAAGTTTCCAATTATGGAGATGAAGGCTGGGGCCAGATTGATCTTCTGCAGGCAACGAAACACTCAATCAACACCGTCTATGTTCCGCTGGGCCAAAAAGCCGGTCTTGATAAAGTCGTTGATGCTGCGCGCCGTGCCGGAATTCCGGAATCAGTTGCCATGGTGCCATCACCATCTGTATCACTCGGTGTTGCAAGCCCGCATGTAATTGATGTTGCAAATGCCTACGCGACATTTGCTGCACAAGGTGTTTATGCAAAGCCTTACCTAATCTCATCAGTTACTGGACCAAATAAAGGTCTGCTCTATGAAGGAACAATGCAAACTCAAGAGGTCTTTGCTAAAGATGTGATGGCTGATTTAACTTATGCGTTAAAGAGCGTTGTTAATGGCGGAACTGGTTCTGCGGCACTTGCACTGGGACGTCCAGCAGCTGGAAAGACCGGAACAAGTCAATCAAACGCATCGGCTTGGTTTAGCGCTTACACACCACAACTTGCAGCATCAGTTGCGCTCTTCCGCGATAGCGCATCAGAATCGCTAAACGGAATCGGTGGACTGACATCTGTTACAGGTGGAACTTTCCCAGCGCGAATCTGGACTGCATTTATGAAGGGTGCGCTAAGAGGACAACCAGAGATGAGTTTCCCGGCGCCAGCAAACATTGGTGGACTTGATCCAATAGTGATGACCAGTGGCGGCGTTCAGGTAAGAAAAGAAGATTAATCGGTGCGCACAAGTGCACGCGCATTAATTGCGCTAGCAATACTTGCTTCACTATTAAGTTTTGCAAAATTTAGCCCCTGCATTTCAACTGATTGGGAAACACCGGGCCAATATGTTCACGCCTGTTATTCCGATCTCCCAGCCTTGTACGGCGAAAGAGGCTTAAATAAAGGCGAATGGGCCTATAGCAATGGCGATGCTTCTGTTGAATATCCAGTCGTAACTGGTGCGATTATGTGGGCAGTTGCAAAAATAGTTCCAATGGGCGATAACGCGCTTCAAAATTATTTCTATGCAAATATCTTTTTTCTGGCACTGCTCTTTATTTTCATTTCGCTAATTGTCGCCAAGATGCGCCCTGAGTTCGCCTATTTAACTCCACTGGCACCAGCGGCAATTGCCTCTCTTTATATCAACTGGGATCTTTGGGCGATTATCTCGATGTTAGGTGCGATCTATTGGTTTGATAGAAAGAAATTAGATTTAAGTGCGTTAGCACTTGGTCTTTCAATATCAACAAAGTTCATGCCGATTTTCTTATTGCTTCCGATCGCATTTATCTTCTTACGACGCAACCAAATTTCTGGGGCGCTTCGTTACCTATTAATTACAGCCGCAACATTCGCAGCCATCAACTTGCCGGTTTACTTAACAACCCCTGAGGGTTGGTTACGTTTCTATCAATTAAATCTTTCACGCGGTTCAGATTGGGGATCACTTTGGTATTCCTTCACCGCACTAGGCCTAAATCTGGCAAACCTTAACTATCTTTCAATTTTAGTTTTGCTCGCTGCATTTGCGGCAATCACAATTTATATTTTGGAACTCCGAAATATTCCATCACTTGCCTCCCTTAGTTTCATTGTTCTCGCATCTGTGATGGTGGCTAGCAAGGTTTACTCACCACAATATGTTTTATGGCTAACCCCACTTGCAGTAATTGCGCTGATTGATAAACGAGATTTACACGCCTTCTGGATCTGGCAAGGCGCCGAAGTTATTTATCACGTTGCTATTTGGCAGCACTTGGCGACAGTCACCGGCGCAAAATTTGGTCTGCCGCTTTATGGCTACGCGCTAATTACTTTGCTGCGAATTGCCGCCACCATCTACCTAATCGCCAGCTTCGTACGCCGCGGCCTGGCGGGGGGCACACAAGGCCCGGCCGCCCACAGATCCCTGCGTGAATTTCTCTTTGAAAGCGGCAACGCGTACCCTTAACCCTTCAGCGTGAGGCTCCCATCGGGGGCTGAACAAAGAAGCACTAACCCTCCTGTCACGGAAATACCGTGGCCGTCTTAGTCCAGAGGAGGTCGGGTTAACGCATGCGTCACTATGAATTAATGGTCATTCTTGATCCAGAACTTGAAGAACGCACAGTCACACCAAGCCTTGAGACATATCTCAAGATCATCAAAGATAGCGGTGGCACAGTAAACAAGCTTGACCTTTGGGGCAAGCGCCGTATGTCTTTTGAAATTCTGAAAAAAGGCGAAGGTATCTACGCAGTCATCGATATGAATTGCGAACCAGCAGCAATCAAAGAGCTAGATCGTCAACTTAATTTGAACGAATCTGTTCTCCGCACAAAGGTTATGCGTCCTCTCTAGTTTTCAATTCCACATCAGCTGCGCTGATTGGAAAGAATCCACAGTTAGGGAGCGTCGCTCCTTAATTGTCACTCGTTGACGATAATTTAA
>CAZKNQ010000006.1:0-16341 GCA_964554225.1 uncultured Candidatus Planktophila sp. | reverse complement strand
TACCAAGGGAGCTCAGATGAATGAAGGCGAAATCTCTTCACGCTTAGGGTTAAAGGGTTGGCCTGCAGTTGCTGAAGAAGCGATTATCGCAAGAGATGTACTACTCGTAGATCATGTTAAATCAAGATTACATATCTGTCATTTAACAACTGCTGGCGGCGTTGAGATTATCCGTTGGGCGAAGGCGCGAGGGATTAACGTGACTGCCGAAGTAACACCTCATCACTTATTGCTAACAGATGACTACGCAAAAAGTTATGATCCAATATTTAAGGTAAATCCACCACTTCGTACACAAAGAGATGTAGAAGCTCTGCGTGAAGGTTTGGCGGATGGAACTATCGATATCGTTGCTACAGATCATGCACCGCATCCAGCAGAAGCAAAAGAGTGCGAATGGCAAGAAGCGGCTTTTGGAATGCTGGGCTTGGAAAGTGCGCTCTCGATAGTTAACCAAACGATGGTCCAAACCGGTCTCTTAAGTTGGGAAGGTGTGGCAGATCGAATGAGTCTGGCACCGGCGCGTATCGCAGGCTATGCAAGCCATGGTGGCGTGATCAAAGTTGGCGCTGCCGCACATCTAACTGTGATCAACCCGACCCAGAATTACCGCGTGGATCGCGACCTAGTTTCTTCTCGTAGTCGCAATACTCCCTTCCATGGCATGGAGCTCTCTGGCGTAGTACAGGCAACTTTCTTCCGTGGTATTCCGACCTATTTGGCTGGACAACTAACATCGATACATAGCAACGGTTCAACTTCTATGTCGCAGGGAGGAACTTCAATATGAGTAAGGCCTACCTTGTTTTAGATGACGGAAGAATTTTTGAAGGCAAATCTTGGGCGGCACTTGGTAGAACCTTTGGGGAAGCAGTTTTCCAAACCGGTATGACTGGATATCAAGAGACGCTGACTGACCCGAGCTATCACCGCCAAGTTGTTGTTATGACTTCACCGCATATCGGAAACACTGGTGTTAACTCAACGGATAATGAATCAAGCAAGATCTGGGTCGCTGGTTTCGTCGTGAGAAATCCATCTACTTTGACGAGCAACTGGCGCAGTGAGAAGGATCTGGAAGCAGAGTTGATTGATCAGAAGATTGTTGGGATTCAAGGTATAGATACGCGCGCCTTAACTCGTCACCTCCGCGATCGCGGCGCGATGCGGGTCGGTATATTTTCAGGCGAAGAGTTGAGCAAAGAAGAGATGGTTGTAGAAGTACGCAAGACCTCTCAGATGAGCGGTGCCTATTTGAGCGAGGATGTTTCAACTAAAGAAACTTATATCGTTCCGGCAGTAGGTGAGAAGAAATTTACCGTTGCCGCCCTTGACCTTGGAATCAAGGGAGCGACCCCACGTGCCCTAGCCGAACGCGGGGTAGAGGTACATGTAATGCCTTATAACTCAACGCTGGAAGAGATCATGGCGGTATCACCCGATGGTGTTTTCTTATCTAACGGACCCGGCGACCCAGCGACCATGAACGATGTTGTTGATCTCGTGCGAGATATCTTGCTAGAACAGATCCCGATCTTTGGTATCTGCTTTGGCCATCAAATTTTGGGACGAGCGCTGGGTTTTGAAACTTATAAGTTGCAGTTTGGCCATCGTGGCATCAATCAACCAGTAATCGATAAACGAACCGGAAAAGTTGAGATCACTGCACATAACCATGGTTTTGCAATTAAAGCCCCAACTGAAGGAAGTTTTAACACCGTCTTCGGCGCTGGTGAAGTAACGCATCTTGGACTAAATGATGGTGTAGTTGAAGGGTTGCAGTTGTTAGAGCGCGGCGCATTTAGCGTTCAGTATCACCCTGAAGCTGCAGCCGGTCCGCATGATGCCGCTTATCTATTTGATCGCTTTATAGAGTTAATGCTGCGTTATCCAAGAGCAAAGGTAGCGATTTAATGCCGCGCGATACCTCAATCAAGAGCGTACTGGTTATTGGGTCTGGCCCAATTGTGATTGGCCAAGCGTGCGAATTCGATTATTCAGGCACGCAAGCCTGTCGCGTGCTTCGCGCGGAAGGAATCCGCGTAGTTCTCGTTAACTCTAATCCAGCAACGATCATGACTGATCCCGAGTTTGCAGATGCGACATATATCGAACCCATTACTCCAGAATTTATCGAAAGAATCATCGCAAAGGAGCGCCCTGATGCAGTTCTTGCAACGCTAGGTGGGCAAACCGCTCTCAATGCAGCGATTGGTCTCCATAAGGCCGGAACTTTGCAACGATATGGTGCGCAGTTAATTGGCGCCGATGTTGATGCGATCGAACGAGGTGAAAACCGAGAAATCTTCCGCACTATTGTGGAAAAGATTGGGGGAGAGTCGGCAAAGTCGATTATCTGCCACACCATGGAAGAAGTAATTGCGGGTGCTGCAATTCTCAATTATCCAGTTGTAGTCCGTCCTTCCTTCACAATGGGTGGACTCGGATCTGGAATCGCATTTGATGAGGAAAACCTGCGACAGATCGCGGGCGCAGGTCTGCGTCACAGCCCGACTACTGAAGTGCTACTTGAAGAATCCATTCTTGGCTGGAAAGAATACGAACTCGAAGTAATGCGCGATAAATCAGATAACGTGGTTATCGTCTGCAGCATTGAGAATATTGATCCGATGGGTGTTCACACTGGAGATTCAATCACCGTTGCTCCCGCGCTAACTTTGACAGATGTTGAATTCCAGAAACTGCGCAATCTTTCTATAGATATCATCCGTGAAGTTGGTGTGGCAACAGGCGGTTGCAATATCCAATTTGCGGTAAATCCGGATAATGGTCGCATTATCGTCATCGAGATGAACCCGCGCGTTTCTAGATCAAGCGCACTTGCATCTAAGGCAACTGGTTTTCCAATTGCTAAAATTGCTACTAAGTTGGCTATTGGTTATACCCTTGATGAGATTAAGAATGACATTACCCAAGTAACTCCAGCATCTTTTGAGCCAACCCTCGATTACATAGTCGTAAAGGCGCCGCGGTTTGCTTTTGAGAAATTTGCCGATGCTGATCCAAGGCTTACAACAACGATGAAGAGCGTTGGCGAAGCGATGGCGATCGGTCGTTCTTTCCCAGAAGCGCTGATGAAGGCGTTACGATCTTTGGAGCGCAAAGAAGCGGTCTTCACATTCCCTAGCGATCTTTCGAAGATCGATCTGCCACACCTTCTAAAGGCGATGGTAATTCCTACCGAGTACCGTCTACAGCAGGTACAGCTCGCTCTTTGGGCAGGCGCTGATATGGAAGAGGTTTTTGCTGCCACCAAGATTGATCGTTGGTTCTTGCACCAATTGCAGTTGATAAATCAACGAGCCCGCGAAATAGCCCAACCCGGCGAGATTAACGCAGAGTTTTTACGAAGCGCCAAGGAGATGGGTTTTTCAGATCTCCAAATTGCAGCGCTGCGAGGTGTAACCGATGAGGATATTCGCAAGGCTCGTCATCACCTGGGCGTTAGACCGGTTTACAAAACTGTAGATACCTGCGCCGCTGAGTTTGAAGCCTTCACTCCGTATCACTATTCAAGTTATGAAGAAGAAACGGAAGTTCGACCACGCACCAAACCTGCGGTGATCATCTTAGGTAGTGGTCCAAACCGAATTGGCCAAGGGATTGAGTTCGATTATTCGTGTGTTCATGCCTCATTTACTCTACGTGATGCAGGATTTGAAACTGTGATGATCAATTGCAATCCAGAGACGGTATCAACAGATTACGACACCTCAGATCGCCTCTACTTTGAACCACTAACACTGGAAGATGTTTTAGAGGTGGTGCATGCTGAATCTCTGGCGGGCCCAGTTCTCGGCGTGATCACACAACTAGGTGGACAAACTCCACTCGGTTTAGCGGCTGGATTAAAAGCTGCAGGTGTAACAATTCTTGGAACATCACCTGAGGCGATTAATCTGGCAGAAGAGCGTGGCGCCTTTGGCCAAGTACTTGCAGAACAGAGTTTGCTCGCTCCAGAGTTCGGAATGGCCGCTTCTCAACTTGAAGCACAATCAATTGCTTCTCGAATCGGTTATCCGGTACTAGTTCGTCCTTCATTTGTTTTAGGTGGTCGCGGCATGGAGATCGTATATGACGATGCAGCGCTGGCTGGCTTCATCTCCAGAGCAACCGATATAACCCCAGATCACCCAGTTTTAGTTGATCGTTTCTTAGATAGCGCCATTGAATTGGATGTTGATGCGCTTTTCGACGGCGAAGAACTCTTCCTGGGTGGCATCATGGAACATATTGAAGAAGCAGGAATTCACTCAGGAGATAGCGCTTGTGTTCTGCCTGCAATGACAATCACGCCGGCGCAACAGAAGGCGATCCGTGAAGCAACGTTAAAGATCGCACAAGGCGTTGGAGTTCTCGGTTTAATCAATATCCAATTCGCAATGGCTGATGAAATTCTTTATGTACTTGAAGCAAATCCGCGCGCATCGCGAACGGTTCCATTTGTTAGCAAAGCCACTGGTGTTCCGTTAGCGAAGGCGGCAGCGCGAATTTCTATGGGAACAAAAATTTCTGAGTTGCGCAGTGAAGGCTTGCTTCCAGCAACCGGAGATGGGATCGCTCAGGGAATATCCGTTAAAGAGGCGGTACTCCCTTGGAATCGATTCCGTCGCACCGATGGACGTGGTGTTGATGCAGTTCTTGGACCTGAGATGCGTTCGACTGGTGAAGTCATGGGAATCGCAGCAACATTCGGCGAAAGTTATGCCAAGAGTCAGATTTCGGCTTTTGGTCCACTACCAAAAACGGGAACAGTGTTTGTTTCACTTGCCGATAAAGATAAGGAGTCGGGTTTGCTTCCGGCTCGAGCACTTCTGCAACTAGGGTTTAAGTTGATTGCAACTGGGGGTACCGCCGATTTCTTTGCGGTCAATAACATTCTTGCTCTTAAAGTTCGTAAGAACTCGGAAGGTACAGGTCCGCTTGGTGAGAGAACAATTGTTGAACTACTCAATAGTGGTGAAATTGATCTTGTTATTAATACGCCGGTTGGGCGTGGAACTCGCGCCGATGGTTGGGCGATTCGCACGGCAGCGGTACAGCGATCCATCCCTTGCATCACCACAACCGCTGGATTTAGCGCTGCAGTTGAAGGTATCAAGGCGCTGCAACGTGGTGAACTTTCAGTGCTACCAATTCAAGAGTGGTTAAAGAAGAAATGACGACTATTAATCGTGGCGCTACGCATATCTTCGCCACAGTGCTTGCAAATAAGCGAGTTGGCCAATACCACCAGATTCTGCTCGGAGTTGGAGATTTGGTAAAAGCATGCAAGCCCGGAAACTTTGTCGCGATCAAAGTAGGTGGCGATTCATCTCGAATGATTCTTCGTCGCGCCTTCGCTATCTCGCGAGTTGCAGAAAGCACATCTTTCGGTGGCACGATGGAGTTGATTGCTGCACCTCATGGCAGTGGTTCGCAATGGTTATGTTCACAACCTGAAGGTGCCGAGATAGATATCGTTGCGCCACTTGGTACTGCTTTCGGTATTCCAACATCTTCAGTCAACGCTCTCTTAGTTGGGGGTGGTTACGGTTCAGCACCGCTCTTCGGTCTAGCTGAGGTTTTGAAATCTCGTGGCTGCAAAGTTGATATGTTGCTCGGGGCATCTACGGGAGCCAAGATTTACGCGCCGATGGAGGGCAAGCGCTCAGTCAATTCGCTCAAGATTTATACCGAAGACGGAACGATGGGCCAGACCGGAAGAGTAACTGACCCAATCGTTGAACTAATCAAATCAGGTAGCGTCGATGTAATTTACTCGTGCGGTCCGATGGGGATGTTATCTGCAATCTCGAAACTAACCGAAGGAACCGATGTAGTTCATCAATGTGCGGTCGAAGAAGCGATGGCTTGCGGCATTGGTATCTGCATGACCTGCGTATTGCCGGTCAAGGGCAGCGATGGACAAGTATCGATGTTGCGCTCATGTATTGATGGGCCAGTTATGGACGGCGCTGATGTGCAATGGCATTTAGTTGGTCAGACTCCGCAGGTGCAACCATGAGTTTGACTGCAGCAGAGAACTTTGACTTCTCTACCACTCTTGGAAATGCATATTTTGCCTCACCAATATTTACTGCAAGTGGTTGTGCGAGCTCTGGAAAAGAGTTGTCGCAGTTCTTTCCATTAAGTCAGATCGGTGCCGTTGTTACCAAATCGGTAATGAATAAGCCGCGTCACGGACGTCCAACGCCGCGGATGGCCGAAACACCTTCGGGAATGCTTAACTCAATCGGTTTACAAGGTCCAGGAATTGATGCCTTTCTTGCTAACGATGTGCCATGGCTTGTTGAAGAAAAGGCGCGAGTAATTGTTTCTATTGCAGGAGAGACGGTCGAGGAGTACGCAACCTTGGCGCGTAAGGTTCGCTCAGTTGCAGGTATCAGCGCTTTGGAAGTAAATATCTCATGTCCAAATGTTGAAAATCGCGGACTTGTCTTTGCCTGCGATCCAGAAGCCTCACGTCGGGTTATCGACGGGGTTCGCAGAATAATTGGGGGAGATCTTCCGATCATTGCGAAGTTATCTCCAGATGTAACTGATCTTGCATCTATTGCAAGAGGTGTCGTTGAATCTGGCGCTGATGCACTTGCTCTTATCAACACCGTTCTCGGAATGGTGATCAACGTTGATTCTATGCGTCCGCATCTTGGTGGAAAGACCGGTGGCCTATCTGGTCCTGCCATTCGTCCCGTCGCAGTGCGCGCTATCTACCAGGTCCATCAAGTGCTACCGAACGTGCCGATTCTCGGAATGGGTGGAGTAACAAGTGGTCGCGATGCCTTTGAACTTATCCTTGCCGGAGCTTCGGGAGTTGCTGTAGGAACAGCAAGTTTCGGAAATCCCCATGCTCTGGTAGATATTCAGAACCAATTACAGCAGTTGCTAATATCAAAAGGATTCACCTCCTTGAAATCTGCTATTGGATACGCACACAGGACGGATACACCATGAAGGCTCCGATAATTCTTGCCGTTGATACCTCCGATTTCGATACAGCGCTGGCCTGGATCGAGAATACAAAGGGCTCAGTGTCGGTTTACAAACTCGGACTAGAGTTCTATCTAAACTTTGGCAGCGCTGGGGTTGCACGAATTATTGAAGAGACTGGCGCCGAAATCTTTCTTGATCTTAAACTGCACGATATTCCGCACACCGTCTCGGCAGCGGCGCAGACGATCGCCCATTTATCACCAAAGTTCTTAACAGTTCATGCAAGCGGTGGTCGCGAGATGGTTAAGGCTGCAGCGACTGCAGTTCCGGAAGTAAGCGTTACCGCTGTAACTATTTTGACCTCACTATCTGAAGAAGATCTTTTTGAAGTTGGTTTTGCATCCCCAGCGCTAGAAAGCGCGGTCGCCCTAGCAAAGATGGCAGTATCCGCTGGCGCTAAGTCGTTGGTTTGTTCACCGCTTGAAACAGCAGCGATTCGCAGCGCAGTGGGCATAGAGCCAACAATCATCACTCCTGGTGTGCGACCACTAACAGAAGTTGGCTCAGACGACCAGAAGCGAACAATGACTCCAGCAGATGCGATAGCGCAAGGCGCGAATTATGTAGTGATTGGTCGTCCAATAACTTCAGCCTGGAGCCAAGGTCCACAGGCGTTGCGAGAAAAAGCCGCGTCGATTGCTAGCGAAATTCTCAGTAACTAGACTTTTACATATGCCAACGCCTCCACAATTAACCCCGGCACAGAGATCAGCGGCGCTGGCTAAATCAACTGCGGCTCGTCAGGTCCGAGCGGCAATCAAAGCACGAGTAAAGGCGGGCGAACTTTCTCTTTCCGCAATTCTCACCCTTGCGGTAAATGACGAAGCGATCGCCAAGATGCGAGTAGCCGAACTTCTCGAATCTTTTGCAGGCGTTGGCAAAGTTCGTGCCTTAGCGATACTTGAGAAGTTAAATATTTCTCCAACGCGCAGAATTCAAGGTCTAGGAGTTTCACAGCGCGAAAATTTATTAAAAGAATTTCCGGATCGAGTAGCGGCTGCACAACGCGGAAAATTGCTTGTGCTTTCTGGTCCTGGGGGAGTCGGCAAGAGTACTGTCGCAAAGTTACTTCGTGAGTCTGGTCAGTTCTGGGTTAGCATCTCTGCAACGACAAGAACAGCTCGACACAATGAAGTGGATGGCGTTGACTACTTTTTTTACACGGAAGAAGAATTCGATAACGCGGTAAAGAGCGCGCTCTTTTTAGAGTGGGCAAACTTCGCAGGCGCTCGTTACGGAACTCCGCGCAAACCAGTTGAAGATGCGCTTCGAGATGGAAAGAGCGTGCTTCTTGAAATAGAAATTGCTGGCGCAAAGCAAGTTAAAGAACGCGCCCCTGAAGCGGTGCTTGTCTTTCTCGAGCCACCATCATGGGAAGAGTTGGTCTCACGGTTAGAAGGTCGCGGTACTGATTCACCTGAACGACGGGCGGCGCGTTTAGAGTTGGCCCAAGAAGAGCTAGCGCAGGCGGGTTTTTTCGATATCTCCTTGGTAAATGAGCGAGTAGAAGAAGTTGTCGCTCACCTGATAGCATTAGCGACTCAACGCTAGGACTCTGTTCTTTAACGGGTTCCGAGCAATTACTTTTTGAAGCGGTTAGCAATTATTACTGGAGGCTTAAAATGGACGGCATCACGAATCCACCAATCGATGAACTTCTCGAGAAGAGCGGTTCCAAGTACAGCCTCGTTCTTTATGCGGCAAAGCGCGCACGTCAGATCAACGCTTACTATTCACAACTCGGAGAAGGCTTACTTGAATACGTTGGTCCGCTAGTTGAGACCCATGTTCATGAGAAGCCACTCTCAATCGCGCTTCGCGAAATCAACGAAGGTCTCTTGACCATCGAAAACCTCGAGCCAACTGCTTAATTAACCTTTTATTAGGTTTGATCCATGGCGCGCGCTCGAGAAGTAATTCTCGGAGTTGGCGGAGGAATCGCTGCCTATAAATCGTGTGATCTGCTACGCCGTTTGCAAGACCGCGGCTATTTAGTAACTGTGGTTCCAACTCCATCAAGCCTTAATTTCGTTGGCGCGGCTACCTGGGAAGCGCTCTCTGGAAGACCAGTCACGACGCAAGTTTGGGAGCGAGTGGATGAAGTTCGTCATATCTCACTTGCTAAAAACGCTGATTGCGCAATCATTGCGCCAGCAACCGCTGATCTCATAGCACGTATCGCAGCTGGTCGCGCTGATGATTTATTAACGAATTTAATCTTGGCCATCGATGTTCCTATCCTGGTCGTACCTGCCATGCATCCGCAGATGTGGATTGATCCAGCGACTGTTGCAAATGTTGCGACTCTTAGATCACGCGGATTTAAGGTGATGGATCCAGAAGTAGGTCGGCTAACTGGCGATGACATTGGTCCCGGTAGATTCCCTGATACTTCGGCAATCATCGAGCGATTTGAAGAAACGATCGGTGCGAAGAAAGATTTCTTAGGACGTAAAGTTCTAGTGACAGCGGGCGGAACCCGCGAGGCGATAGATCCGGTTCGTTACATCGGAAATCGTTCGAGCGGTCGTCAAGGTGCGGCAGTTGCTACTTCAGCACTCAATCGTGGGGCTGAAGTAACTTTGATTATGGCAAATTCTCAATTAACTGATGAAGAGTCACGAGCGCTGCAAGGTGTACGAGTTATATCTGTGGAAACTGCTATTGAGATGCATAAATTTTTGGAGGAAGAATTTCCAAAGACCGACGTATTGGTCATGAGCGCCGCGGTTGCAGATGCTAGACCCTCGCAATATTCAGAAGGCAAGATAAAGAAGGGTGATCTACAACAGATTGAACTATCCGAGAATCCAGATCTACTAAAATCTATAGCGCGGCTAAGGAAGAAACAGATAGTCGTTGCCTTTGCCGCAGAGACTTCGCTGGATATTGAGATCGCTAAAGCAAAGTTAGTGGCCAAAGGCGCTAATATTCTCTATCTAAACGATGTTTCAGAGGGTGCCATTTTTGGCTCTAGAGAAACTCAAGGAATTGTTATAACGAGCAACGGTGCTCAAATAGAAGTACCAACTTCAAGCAAGGACTCGCTGGCCGAACTTCTCCTCGACCAAGCCCTTATTCAGTTAGGTTAATCCCATGTCAAAGCGTCTATTTACCTCCGAATCTGTCACTGAAGGCCATCCAGATAAGATCGCAGATCAAATCTCTGATGCGATCTTAGATTCACTTCTTTCACAAGATCCTTCCAGCCGCGTTGCCGTGGAAACTCTAATTACCACCGGTCAAGTTCATGTTGCTGGTGAGGTAACAACCAACGGGTATGCAGATGTAATGGGGATCGTTCGTGACACTGTTATTGGGATTGGATACGACTCTTCAGTCAAGGGATTTGATGGCAACAGTTGCGGTGTCTCTATTTCTATTGGTCAACAGTCTCAAGATATCGCGCAAGGCGTAGACGATGCTTATGAAAATCGCGTTGCATCGTCCGCGGATCCACTGGATTTACAAGGCGCTGGAGATCAAGGTTTGATGTTTGGGTACGCTTGTGACGACACTAAAGAGTTGATGCCACTTCCGATCTGGTTGGCTCACGAGTTGGCGCAGCAACTTTCAAAGGTTCGGAAATCAGGAGCCCTTGGTTACCTACGCCCTGATGGCAAGACCCAGGTAACGATTGAATACGATGGCGATAAAGCAGTTGCCCTAGATACCGTTGTTATTTCAAGTCAGCATGCTGAAGAAGTCGATGTTGCAAAGAAGCTAACCCCTGAAATTATTGAGCACGTTATCGAACCAGTACTTTCAAAGATCGATCTTCCTCGCAAAGACATGCGCACGTTGATCAACCCAACCGGACGTTTCGTAATCGGAGGCCCAATGGGAGATGCAGGACTTACCGGTCGCAAAATCATCGTTGACACTTACGGTGGAATGGCCCGCCATGGTGGAGGAGCGTTCTCCGGTAAAGACCCTTCAAAGGTTGATCGTTCTGCTGCATATGCAATGCGTTGGGTAGCCAAGAACGTTGTTGCTGCCGGCCTTGCCCGTCGTTGTGAAGTTCAGGTCGCTTATGCGATTGGAAAAGCTCAGCCAGTTGGAGTCTTCGTTGAAACTTTTGGAACTGAAACTGTTCCGGTGCAAAAGATTCAAGATGCTGTAACAACGGTCTTTGATCTACGTCCTGCGGCAATTATTCGCGACCTAAATCTGCTTCGTCCAATCTATTCACAAACTGCTGCGTACGGCCACTTTGGTCGCGAACTTCCTAACTTCACATGGGAATCAACTTCGCGAGTCGATGCGTTACGCGCTGCCGTTAACTAGAGAGAAGTAACGCCGTGGCTGCGGCGCGTCCGCTTCGC
This sequence comes from uncultured Candidatus Planktophila sp., assembly GCA_964554225.1. Lineage (GTDB taxonomy): Bacteria > Actinomycetota > Actinomycetes > Nanopelagicales > Nanopelagicaceae > Planktophila. The sequence continues at coordinate 4,999 of CAZKNQ010000006.1, read as the reverse complement.
TTAAAGCGAGAAGAAGCAAAGCGAGTAGATAGCGCACGGGCGCTGCGCGGCGCCTTTGTGAAAGTTTGGGTGGATACTTCGGTTGGCCATTTAGATGGCACATTCGACTACTTGGTACCTGAGCGACTTTCGCAATCGGTAAAACCTGGAATCCGCATCGGCGTTCCATTTGGTGGCCGCGATGTTGAAGCGCTAGTTCTGAACCGAACCGATAAGAGCGAGATCACCAATTTAAAGTTCGTCTCATCGGTAATTTCAGAGCAGATAGTTGCAACTCCGAGCCTGATCAGATTGATTTCTTCTATATCCGAGCGTTGGATATGTAATCCCTACGATCTCATTAGGGGCGCCATTCCGGCGCGGGTAGCGAGCGTTGATAAAGCCTTCGCCGCCGATTCGGGTTATTTAGGGGCCGAACGCACGGTAACCAAGTCAAAAGGGGAAGTCACCTACCTGCATCTGGCGCCTCACGAAGACCCCTTGAAGCGCTTAAGTGAATTTTCCCTGAAAGCCCAAGCAAGGGGATCTGTACTCATTATCGTTCCCGAAGATCGTGAACTTGAAATTCTAAAATCTCTGTTACCTGATGCTCTTATTCTGACATCTTCGCTAACACGTTCTCAACGTTATTTAAATTATCTAATTGCAATCAGAGATTCTCACCAGATTATTATCGGCACGCGCAGTGCAATCTTTGCGACTCCGCCGGATTTAGCTACCTTGATTATCTATCGTGAGAATTCACAGAGCCACTATGAACCACGTCATCCAGGCTGGAATGTGCGCGATATAGCGCTTCTCCGTCAGCACGCAGAGGGTCTGAGCCTTTATTTTGTTGGATACTCACCATCGCTGGAGATGGCGCGCTCTATCGAGTCGGGTGCAGTTAACTTCTTAAGTAAGAAGGCCCGGCTTCAAGTATCTGCATTTGCGCAGATCGGTTCAGAGTTGCTTCCCGCACGAATCTTCACTCCCATCCGAAGCGCCTTAAAGTCCGGGTCGGTACTTTTCTTAGTTCCAAAGAAGGGTTATGCAAGTGCTTTGACGTGCAAGAAATGTCGCAATTTGGCGATCTGCTCTTGTGGTGGAAAACTCTCGCGCTCGAACCAAAGCGCTCCACCTACCTGCGTTCACTGTTCAACGACCTTCTCCACATGGAAATGTAACTGGTGCAACGACGATAAGTTGGTTTTACTTGGAAGGGGAGCGATTCGTCATGCGGAAGAAATCGGAAGAGCTTTCCCAGGATTTCCCGTAATTAATTCGGATGCCGATACCCCGGTAAAGGAAGTCACGAGTAAGAGTTCGCTAGTGATTGCAACGCAAGGTATGGCGCCCAGATGTGACGGCGGGTACTCGGCAGCGGTGCTCCTCGAAGGAAGATCGTTCTTTTCTTACTCTGATTTGCGAGGTCAGGAACGCTCGCGTGAAGCGTTCTTTGAGGCGGCGGGACAGGTGAGAAAAGGAGCTCCAGTTTTAGTTGCAATCGATAGTAGCCATCCAATAAACGCCGCCATAGCCAGTTGGAATCCAGCACATATGTATAAACGTGAACTTAGCGATCTTGAATCTTTAGATCTTCCACCGTTTACTCGATCGTTGACAGTGGATTTGCTCATCGCTGAAGCGAGCACGGTGGTAGAAGGGTTTAAGAAAGCCTTGCTTGATTTACGTATCCCTGCTTCAACAAAGATTTTGGGCCCTTCAATACGTGGCGGAGATAAGGCAAGAATTATCTTGACGGCGTCAGAAAATGACTTCCCTAATCTCACGCAATTTGTAGGTGAATTTGTAAAGCATCGCGCTATCGCCAAGAAAGAGGCGATACAAGTGCGAATCGACCCATATTCACTCTCTTAACAAAGCCAGCCAGGTGCTTGTAAGTTCCCACATTACGCCGCTGAGATAGACTTAAGACATGTCTATTCAACCGATCCGCCTCTTCGGCGATCCAGTGCTGACCACTCCAGCAACTGCGGTTATCGACTTTGATAAAGAGCTTCGAACCCTGGTGGAAGATTTAACCGACACGATGCTGGAAGCACCGGGTGCTGGTTTAGCCGCACCACAAATAGGAGTACCGCTTCGCGTATTTGTTTGGGACGTAGATGAAGCCATAGGCCATCTGATTAATCCCACCTTGGATTTAAGTTCAGATATGCAAGATGGAGAAGAGGGTTGCCTATCGTTTCCAGCGTTGAGTTATAAAACCCCTCGCGCTTTTCGCGCAGTAGCCAAGGGATTTAATATGTATGGCGAGCCAATTACCGTTGAAGGAACAGAGTTATTGGCTCGCTGCCTGCAGCATGAGACCGATCATTTAGATGGGATCGTGTTTATAGATCGTCTATCTGCTCAAGATCGTAAATTAGCAATGAAAGAGATTCGCGAATCAGAATGGTTTGGCACCGCTTTAGATAGTGGAAATAGCCCAGTGATAAAAACTTCTCCGCACAACATGTTTGGGAAGAGCGTTTAGTGCAGATCGCAGTTGCCGCAACACCAGAAGTCGCTCTACCCACCCTGGAAGCTCTCTTGAAGAGCGACCACGATCTAGTCTCAGTGATCACCCAGCCTGACAGGCCGGCAGGTCGCGGGCTTGCGCTAAGGCAATCTCCCGTTGCTATCTGGGCCAAAGATCACGGAATCTCTCTCTGTAAACCGAATGACCAAGCAGAACTAAAACTCGCAGTTTCAGATGTTGATCTAGTCATAACTATTGGTTTCGGGGTGATCATTAAAGAGGAAATTCTAAATCTACCCAAGCATGGTTTTATAAATCTACATTTCTCACTTCTGCCAAAGTGGCGGGGAGCCGCTCCTGTGCAGCGCGCGATTGAAGCCGGTGATCAAATAACTGGGGTCACGGTATTCCAACTAGATAAGGGAATGGATACCGGTCCCATCTACCGTCAAAAAGAGATAGCAATGCCGCATCAAGCAACTACTGATTCACTTTTACAGGATCTCGCGATAATTGGAGCACCAGTTGTATTGGATGCAATCGGCGCTATTGAAGCCAACGAACTTCCTGTTATCCAATCTGCGGTAGGTGCATCACGCGCCGAGAAATTATCTAAGGATGAAGCCCGTATTAATTGGACCGATCCAGCAAAGCAAATCGAGCGAAAGATTCGCGCTTTCAATCCGTCACCTGGAGCATGGACAACTTTCCGCGATGAAGTGATCAAAATTGAATCCGCTAACACAGGGGAGTCCAGGCAAGGACTAACAGGCGAAATTTTGCTGGAGGCGAAAGATTTATTTGTTGTTACCGCTGAAGGATCAATACAGATCTTGAGAGTTAAGCCGGCAGGTAAAGCAAGCATGGATGCTATTTCTTGGATAAACGGTGCCCGCATCGAGCAACACGAGCGTTTTATATGAGCAATAAGGCGACGCCAGCTCGCCGCAACACCTTTAAGTCGCCAAAACCAGACCCGATTCGCTTATTAGTCTTCGATATCTTGCAAGAGGTTAACCAACGCGGGGGATATTCAAATCTATTGCTTCCAAGTGCGCTAACTGATTCTAAATTTGAGCAGCGGGATAAAGGTTTTGCAACAGAGCTTCTCTACGGAACTTTGCGCATGCAAGGTCGCCATGATTACATAGCCGCGCAGATTTCAGATAGAACTTGGATCGAGGTAGATAACGGGATCGTTGATGTAATCCGCCTTGGCGCACATCAATTATTTGAGATGCGTGTCGCAACTCACGCGGCAGTCTCTGAGACAGTTGAACTAGCCCGAAAAGTTTTGGGGGAGTCAAAGGCATCGTTCGTTAATGCGATGCTGCGCAAGATGAGCGCGCAAACGCTAGATCAGTGGATGGAGCCGGTAAATCAGATCAAGGATGATGTCGAACGTTTAGCGATTATCCATTCGCACCCCGAATGGATAGTTTCAGCCTACTTTGATCTTCTTAAGGATTACTCTGAGGTTGAATCTGCGCTAATTGCTAACAATATTCCGGCATCGCCGACTTTAGTTTGGTGGCCGGGGCGTTCATCCCAAGCAGAGTTGGTCAATCTAGGTGGAGTTCCTACTGAGTATTCGAGATATGGAATAAAATTTGATGGAATTCCGAATACTTTAGAGCCGGTGCGACGCAGAAGAGCTGGCGTGCAGGATGAAGGCTCGCAACTTGTTGCGCAAATCTTCTCTAACGCTGCGGCCTCATCGCAACGTTGGTTGGATTTATGTGCGGGCCCTGGTGGAAAAGCTGCATTACTTTCGGCAATCGCACAAGAAAAAGATAAGGACTTTACCGCCAACGAAGTTAGTCAGCCGAGAGCAGAGTTGGTGAGACAAGTAGTGGGAAGTGCAAGAGTCTGGGTAGGCGATGGACGTGAGATCTCAAGCCATGGCGAAACCTTCGATGCGATACTCGCTGACGTTCCATGTACAGGGCTCGGAGCGCTACGCCGTCGCCCCGAAGTTCGCTGGCGCAGAACGGTTACCGATCTACGAGCGCTAACAGCGCTACAACGTGAATTATCCGATAGCGCAATATCAGTATTGGCTGATGGCGGGCTCTTTGCGTACGCAACGTGCTCTCCGCACTTTGCTGAAACAACTGTTGCGGTTGCCGATATTTTAAAGGCCCATCCTGAATTAGAACAGATTGATTTGGCACCGTTTCTTCCAGAAGGACTCGACGGTGCGATGCGCGGTAAGTCACTCTCGCTTTGGACACACCGACATCAGAGCGACTCCATGTTTATGGCGGCTTTTCGCAAGAAAGGCAAATAAGGTATTTCCATGAGCGATCAACATATTCGAATAACGCCAAGTATTCTGAGCGCTGATCGCGCGAATATTATTAGTGAAATTATTAAGATCGCTGAGGTTTCAGATCTAATCCATCTCGACATTATGGATAATCGTTTCGTACAAAATCAAACTTGGAACTTGGCAGAAGCACAAGCAATCATCTCTGCGTCGCCAACGCCCATTGATGCTCATTTAATGGTTGAGGACGTTGACACCATAGCGAT
>CAZKNQ010000005.1:3162-16551 GCA_964554225.1 uncultured Candidatus Planktophila sp. | reverse complement strand
GAGAGGCGCAGATGCGTGCCCGCTCGCAGGCGGAAAGCGGACTATCTGGTGCGCTCGGCCTATTGTTGCATGATGGTCATCTGGTGAGTGGCTCAATAGAAAAGGAATTGTTGCGCGAACTCAGCGAATTAACCGACAAGATTCGCGTTGCAATTGCTCTACATGTTGATGCAGTAAATCGCACACAAATGGTTCGACGTAAGCCAGTCTTTAAGGTTTTTCGCTTAGCCGGTCGCGCACCCCTTCCTGTTACTTATGAATTCGAAGCTGATGTACTTTAAAAAATTTGCAATATGGGTAATTGGATGTGTATCCATTTTTGTTGTCGGCCTGAGCTTATTCTCGCCTGAACAGTTCTCTAAGTTTGGCGAGATTCAGCGTGTCTTTAAAGATCCAGAACCAGTGAACTCCTTAAGTGGACGTATTGGAAATGATGGGCCAATTTTGATCGTAAAGATTGACGACACCCGGGCAGCACGCCCGCAGGCCGGTTTAGAAGATGCGGACATTATTTATATAGAGCAAGTAGAAGGTGGCCTGACCAGACTGGCAGCAGTTTATTCTTCAAGAATTCCGAGAATTATCGGACCTGTAAGAAGCGCACGCATTTCAGATATAGAAATTATGGAACAGTTTGGTCGGGTCGCTTTTGCATATAGCGGAGCGCAGAAGAAGTTATTGCCAGTGATCGCTGCCGCGAACCTAGAGAACTTAGGAGCACAACGCCAGTCGCGCGAAATTTATTCAAATGATCCGCTGCGAAATGCACCAACGGCGATGATGCTTCAGGCGCAGACGCTTTTGCAAAAAATAAAAGAACAACAACTACCTATCGCGATTTCTAAGAGCGCTGGGTGGAGTTTTTCAGAGACTTTCGATACGGGAACCGCAATAGCCTCGGCTAAGGTTTCTTGGCCGGCAAGTTCATATGATGCATTGTGGTCAGATGTAGAGAAGCGATGGCTGCTCGCAAATAACGGAGTGCCAAATCTGGCAGCAAGTGGAGTCCATTTGGGAGCGAGCACCTTCGTGATACAAATAGTTTCGATCACACCATCAGAATATGGAGATAAGGTCGGAGGAGTTACTCCGTTTACCGCAACCGTAGGTTCGGGCCGCGGATACATTCTTCGTGATGGCAAATACATTCCCGCGCTTTGGGATAGACCAACACCTGATGTTGGAACAACCTGGAGAACAATTCAAGGAGCAGAAATTCCCTTTGCGCCAGGGCAAATTTGGATCGCGCTAACCGATAAGGAACCAATATTCACGCCTATTCCATTAAATATCCCCGCGGATGCGCCATCTGCTTCCGCAAAGTAGTATTAAGCCCTTGACCATTGGGTTAGCGATTTTTGAGGGAGTTAGCGATGTCAGAGGCAGTCGGAACAGCACGCGTTAAGCGCGGTATGGCAGAAATGCTTAAGGGTGGCGTCATCATGGATGTCGTCAACGTCGAGCAGGCCAAGATCGCCCAAGATGCTGGTGCTTGTGCCGTTATGGCTCTAGAACGCGTACCCGCTGACATCCGCGCTCAAGGTGGCGTCGCCCGCATGTCAGATCCGGACATGATTGAAAAGATTAAAGCCGCTGTCACAATTCCAGTGATGGCAAAGGCCCGTATCGGTCACTTCGTCGAAGCGCGAATTCTCGAATCTCTGGGTGTTGATTACATCGATGAGTCAGAAGTTTTAACTCCAGCGGATTTTGAAAACCATATTGATAAGTGGGATTTCAAAGTTCCTTTTGTCTGCGGTGCCACCAACTTAGGTGAAGCGCTCCGTCGCATTAACGAGGGTGCCGCAATGATTCGCTCAAAGGGAGAAGCCGGTACCGGAGATGTGTCCAATGCCATGATGCATATGCGCAAAATTGGCGCAGAGATTCGCCGCTTATCTTCCATGCGTGAAGATGAACTCTATGTTGCCGCTAAAGAGTTACAAGCTCCATACGCTCTTGTAAAAGAAGTCGCCGAGACAGGAAAACTTCCGGTTGTTCTATTTACTGCCGGCGGTATCGCAACTCCTGCCGATGCAGCGTTGATGATGCAGATGGGCGCTGATGGCGTATTCATCGGTTCAGGAATCTTTAAGTCAGGTGATCCTGCAACTCGTGCAGCAGCCTGCGTTAAGGCAACAACTTTCTTCGAAGATGCGAAGGTGATTGCTGATGCTTCACGTGGCCTTGGAGAAGCGATGGTCGGAATCAACGTTGCGGATCTTCCTGCACCTCACCGCCTAGCCGAACGCGGCTGGTAGTCAATTAACAAATGAAGATTGGCGTTCTTGCTCTTCAAGGTGATTTTCGCGAGCACCTAGTTGCGGCAAAGAACTCAGGTCATGCGGCGCTCACCGTTCGCCGCCCTGAAGAGTTAGCAGAAGTTGATGCGCTGATTCTTCCTGGGGGAGAGTCGACAACAATCGCCCATCTCGCAAAGACTTTCAACTTAATTCAGCCGATTAGAGATCGCATCAAATCAGGCATGCCGGTCTACGGTTCTTGTGCGGGAATGATTTTGTTAGCTGATCGAATAATCGATGGCTCAGAGGGTCAAGAAACTTTCGGCGGCATTAACATGACGGTGCGACGAAACGCCTTCGGCCGACAAGTTGATTCCTTCGAAAGCGATCTAGATTTTCAAGGCGACAATCTGCATGCGGTATTCATTCGTGCGCCTTGGGTTGAAGAATTTGGTGCAACTGTTGAAGTGCTTTCTTCAGTCGAAACTACACAGGGATCGCACGCAGTTGCGGTTAGACAAGGCAGACTCTTGGCGACCTCGTTCCACCCAGAGCTAACTGGCGATTTACGCGTGCATCGCTACTTCTTTGATCAAGTCTGTGCCGGCGCGATAAAGTAAGCGAATTGAAGACGGCACCAGGCAAGTGCTGCGCGACTAGAGTGAAAGTTTGAGGTTTACCAATGTCCGGCCATTCCAAATGGGCAACGACAAAGCATAAGAAAGCGATCATAGATAGCCGCCGTGCAAAGAACTTTGCCAAGTTAATCAAGGCTATTGAAGTTGCATCTCGCAACGGTGGTCCAGATGTTGATGGGAACCCAACTCTCTTTGACGCGATTGCCAAGGCTAAGAAGAATTCCATGCCGGCCGACAATATCGAACGCGCTATAAAGCGTGGCGCGGGTCTTGAATCTGGCGGCTCTGACTGGCAGACAATTATGTATGAAGGCTACGGACCAAATGGCGTTGCGATCATGATCGAATGTTTATCTGATAACCGAAATCGTGCGGCTTCAGAAGTTCGTGTAGCTGTTACTCGTAACGGTGGTTCGATGGCTGATCCCGGATCGGTTTCGTATCTCTTCAATCGCAAAGGCGTAATCATTATCGCTAAGACAGAATCAGTAACGGAGGAGAAAATTCTCGAAGCCGTTCTTGAGGCGGGCGCTGAAGAAGTTAACGATCTTGGTGAATCTTTCGAGGTCGTCTGTGAAGCTAGTGATCTTGTTGCAGTTCGTACCGCGTTGCAGAACGCAGGTCTTGATTACGAATCTGCTGATTCTTCCTTCTTGCCATCGATGTCCATTCCTTTGGATGCAGAGGGCGCTACCAAGGTCTTCGAACTAATCGATGCTATTGAAGAGTTAGATGATGTGCAGAATGTTTACAGCAACTTTGATGTCTCTGACGAGGTTATGGCGAGCCTTTCCTAGCTCTTTGCACTCTCGGACATAGGCTTTGAAGTTATGAGCCAAGCCAAGCTGCGAGTTTTGGGGATCGATCCCGGCCTTACGCGCTGCGGCATCGGAGTCATTGAAGGCCTACCCGGATCATCGCTTAAGTTGATAAGCGTAGGAGTGATTAAAACTCCAAGCGATAACCCGCTAGAAGTACGTCTCCTGCAGCTCGAAGAAGAGCTCTCCAGTTGGGTCACCAAATATCAACCTGATCGCATCGCAGTTGAAAGAGTTTTTTCGCAACATAACGTTCGTACTGTCATGGGCACCGGACAAGCAGCAGGTATCGCGTTATTAGTTGCTGCAAGAGCAGGTATTCCAGTTGTTATGCACACACCAAGTGAAGTTAAGGCAGCTGTAACTGGTTCAGGTCGAGCAAATAAAGTTCAAGTTGCCGAGATGGTAAAAAGATTACTTTCTCTAACTGAAATCCCTAAACCCGTTGACAGTACAGATGCCCTAGCGCTGGCCATCTGCCACATTTGGCGTGGAGGCGGAAATAGTAAAATTGAAACTGCACTTGCTGCTGAGAAATCGCGGTTAGCTAAGTTGGTTCGCAGATGATCTCACTAGTTAACGGTGTAGTCCGCTCAATTTCTCTAGATAAGTTAATCGTCGAAGTTGGCGGAGTCGGTTTATCTCTCGCGGTTACGCAGAAGACATCTGCCCAATTGAATATTGGTGTGCAAGTGCAATTGTTTACCACGCTGGTGGTTCGCGAGGATGCGCTAACCCTTTATGGATTTTTAGAAGATGGAGATCGTGCGCTCTTTGAATTAGTTCAAACAGTTAGCGGGATTGGCCCAAAGGTTGCACTCTCAATCGTTTCAGCGCTTTCTCCCGCACAGTTAGCGATTGCGATCTCCCAAGAAGATATTTCAGCCATTGAAAAAGTTCCCGGAATTGGTCGCAAGGGCGCACAACGGTTGATCCTTGAACTAAAGGGCAAATTAACTGATTTTGGAACTTCGTCGAAGAGTGATCGCCATCAACCTGTCTGGCGTGAACAGTTAACAAGCGCCCTCGTTTCGCTCGGTTTTAACGCCAAAGATTCTGACGCCGCTATTTCGCAAGTTGTGGCGCGGCTCTCTGAAGATGGTATTGATGCGCAAAACCTCGAATTATCTGATCTTTTGAAGCGCGCACTCTCTCAAGGTGGACGTTAAAGTGGCCAAAGATACAAGCGATAATCGTTTGGTTACTCCGGAATTCTCACAGGATGATTCCGCAGCCGAACATGCGCTGCGTCCCAAAACTCTCGCGGATTTTATTGGACAACATCGCGTACGTGATCAGATAGATGTCCTGTTATCAGCAGCGCGTTCGCGTGGTTCTGCTGCTGATCACATCTTGCTTAGCGGTCCTCCCGGTTTAGGAAAGACAACCCTTGCATTGATTCTAGCGAGCGAAATGCAAACACCGATTCGCATAACCAGCGGTCCTGCAATCACTCACGCTGGAGATTTAGCCGCGATTTTATCTTCTCTGGTTGAAGGGGAAATTCTCTTCTTAGATGAGATTCACCGTTTGCCAAGACCCGCCGAAGAACTTCTCTACCTTGCAATGGAGGATTTCCGCGTTGATGTTGTCGTAGGTAAAGGACCAGGTGCGACTGCGATTCCATTACAACTGCCTCGGTTCACCTTAGTAGGAGCAACGACTCGTGCAGGTTTGCTTCCAAGTCCACTGCGCGATCGTTTTGGATTCACCGCACATTTGGATTTCTACGAATCATCAGAGCTTGCTGAGGTCATTCGCCGCAGCGCTGCTCTCCTTCAGTTAACGATTGAGGAAGATGCGGTACTTGAAGTTGCCGGGCGTTCTCGTGGTACTCCACGCATCGCAAATAGATTGTTACGTCGCGTTCGCGACTATGCCCAAGTTCGCTCAAGTGGTGGTGCCAACGCTAAAGCTGCCAACGCACTGACTCTCTCAGATGCGATGGCGGCCCTTGAAATGTATGAAGTTGATGAGAAAGGTTTAGATCGGCTAGATCGATCAGTTCTAACGGCACTCATCGAGCGATTTAATGGGGGACCAGTGGGTCTGTCGACACTGGCCATCGCAGTGGGAGAAGAGACGGAAACAGTCGAAGCCGTGGCTGAACCTTTCCTGGTTAGAAATGGATTTATGGCCCGCACTCCACGGGGTCGCATCGCTACAGAACTCGGATGGCGCCATTTAGGGCGAACCCCGCCTGCTGGGATCGCAACCCTTTTCGACACGCCCGCGCCCAACGCATAGACTCTGCTCTTATGTCCACACCAAATAAAACTGTGAAGAGCCCTGCCCGCTCTGGCCGCGCCCTTCTGATTCTGGCGCTTATTATCTTCGGTCTACTTGCAACTACCTTTATTCAAGGTGTTTCATCGGTCAAGCTAGGACTCGATCTTCGCGGCGGAACCAGCGTGACGCTGCAACCCCGAGCATCTAATGATGCCAACAAGATCACTTCGGAAGCGATCGATCAGGCAGTTTCAATTATTCGCCAGCGCGTTGACTCTATCGGCGTAGCAGAAAGCGAAGTAACGGCTCAGGGCAGTGGAACTAATCGTCAGATCGTGATCTCGGTTCCAGGAGATAGCGGACGTCGAGTTGTTGATCTGGTTGGACAAACTGCAGAACTACGGTTCCGCCAAGTATTGGCAGAGGGTTCTGGTGCTCCAATCCCAGCCGATACTTCTACTGCCGCTACTCCTGCAGCTGGTGTTAGCGCTGAATTAAATGCAAAGTACGCAGCGCTTGATTGTACTAATCCAGCTAGCCGAGAGGGCACTGGCGCAGATAGCCCCTCAGACACAATCGTTTCTTGTTCACGCGATGGAGGAGCGAAGTACATTCTTGCTCCAGCAGAAGTACTCGGAACCCAAGTCTCTTCCGCCGAGGCTGGATACGACCCATCACAAGGCCTTGCTTGGTTTGTTTCTCTAACCTTCAATGGCGATGGCACAAAGGCATTTGGTGCGCTAACTAACCGCGTAACTTCGCTGCAATCACCGCTTAATCAAGTGGCGATTGTTCTCGATGGTTTAGTTGTTTCTGCACCAAGAATTAATGAAGCGATTCCATCTGGAAATGCTCAGATAACTGGGTCTTTCTCACAAGTTGAAGCGCAAGATCTGGCAAACGTTCTTAAATACGGAGCTTTGCCGTTAGCGTTCGACCGCGGAGAGGTGCAACAAGTTTCACCAACCCTGGGCGCTGACCAGTTAAGTGCTGGACTTTTGGCTGGTGCGTTGGGTCTTGGTTTAGTTCTTGTCTATTCACTTCTTTACTATCGCGGACTCGGAGTCGTAGTAGTTGGTTCACTCGCACTCGCAGCTGCAATCGTTTACCTCCTCTTCCTGGTACTCGGTGAAACGATTGGGTTTACTCTCACCTTGGCAGGTATCGCTGGTGCAATTGTGGCTATCGGCGTTACCGCAGACTCATTTATCGTCTTCTTCGAACGTATCCGCGATGAAGCGCGTGAAGGCCGTTCAATCCGTTCAGCGGTTGAAAGTGGTTGGGCTAAGGCGCGTCACACGATTTTGGTTGCAGATGCGGTTTCTTTGATTGCGGCTGCTTTGCTCTACTTCTTCGCAGTTGGTGGCGTGCGTGGGTTTGCATTCACTCTTGGTCTCACAACACTGGTCGATTTAATTATCGTCTTCTTCTTCACCAAGCCAATGGTGAGCATCTTGGCCGGAGTTAAATTCTTCTCATCCGGTCATCCGCTTTCGGGGCTATCGCCTAAGAGCATCGGTATGAAGAATTATAGAACTGCATCAATCACAACTGATTCAACCAAATCTGTTTCTACCGAATCTGTTACTACATTGGAGGCTTAAGCCATGGTAAAACTCTCAGGTCTTGGTGGTCGTCTTTACTCTGGCGAAACTTCATTTAACATAGTTGGTAATCGCCGTCGCTGGTACTCAGTCTCAGCAATTTTCATCTTGCTATCAATCGGTGCTCTCTTGATTCAAGGTCTCCACCTTGGAATCGAGTTTAAGGGTGGTTCTTCCTACACAGTAAATAAAGCGGGCACTACTGTCGAACAAGCTCGCGCCGCTGTTGCAGAAGTTGATATTCCTGGCGAAATAATTGTTCAGAAGATCGGTGATGACAAAGTTAAGGTTCAGACGGGCGCGCTTTCTGCGGCACAGTCAGCGGCAGTTGAAAAAGCGTTGACTATCGCCTTTAACGTGCCACTCGAATCTATCGATACTCAGTTGATCGGACCTTCATGGGGTAAGGAAATTACCAAGAAGGCGCTCTACGGACTTATCGCATTCTTAATCGTAATCATGATCTTCTTGACGATGATCTTTGAACCCAAGATGGCAGTTTCTGCGATCGTGGCGGTTGTTCACGACGTCTTCATTACAGTTGGAATCTATGCACTCGTTGGTTTTGATGTTACCCCCGCAACTGTGATCGGATTCTTAACAATCCTTGGTTATTCACTCTATGACACAGTTGTTGTTTTCGATAAGGTTCGCGAGAACACCAAATCTGTAGCTGCAGTTGGAAAATTCACCTACTCACAAGCGGCAAACTTGGCTGTTAATCAGACAATCGTGCGTTCTGCCAATACTTCTTTGATTGCACTTCTTCCAGTCGGAGCGATCCTCTTTGTAGGTGCTGGCTTACTTGGCGCCGGAACCCTCAAGGATCTATCGCTTGCTCTGTTTATCGGGCTCGCAGTTGGTACTTACTCTTCAATATTTATCGCTCCACCATTCCTTGCTTCACTTCGCGAGAAGGAACCAGCGATGCAAGCGCTTGCAAAGCGAGTTGCTTCGCGCGGGGGAGCAGAGCCAGTAGCCGCTTCTGCAAATAGTGAGAGAGCGGCTATTCGCCCAAGCGTTGGTCGTGGACCTCGCAATCAACCTAAGCGCAAGGGTCGCAAGTAAGGCGCAGCCTTTGAACGCTCTAGTTGCACCACTACTAGCAACACTTAAAGAGAGCCACCCAACAAGTCGGCTCTCTGAAGTTGAGCGCGCTTTTGAAATCGCCAAGCAGGCCCATACAGGGCAGATGCGCAAGTCTGGTGAGGAGTACATAACTCATCCCGTTGCAGTCTCGCAGATTCTTGCCGAGCTAGGTCTAAATGACACAACGATCATCGCTTCGCTTCTGCATGACACCGTTGAAGATACGCCTTACTCACTTTCCCAATTACGAAGTGATTTTGGCGATGAGATTGCAAACTTAGTAGATGGCGTAACCAAGTTAGATAAATTAACTTATGGTCCAACGGCTGAAGCCGAAACTGTTCGTAAAATGGTCGTGGCAATGTCGCGGGACATTAGAGTCCTTGTTATAAAACTTGCTGACCGACTACACAATGCGCGCACCTGGAAGTATGTAAGCACTGAAAGTGCCGAGCGCAAAGCGCGCGAAACTTTAGATATCTATGCCCCTTTAGCGCACCGTTTAGGCATGAACGCCATTAAATGGGAGCTGGAAGATCTCTCCTTCGAAGTCCTTGAGCCGAAGAAATTTGAAGAGATATCGCGGTTGGTGGCGGAACGATCACCTTCGCGAGATGCGCTGTCGCAAGAGGTAATCGACGCTGTGCAAAGTGATTTAAATCGAGATTCGATTTCTGCAACCGTTACTGGGCGCAAGAAGCATTACTTCAGCGTTTATCAGAAGATGGTGGTGCGAGGACGCGACTTCAACGATATCTACGACTTAGTTGGTATTCGAGTTCTGGTAAACGATGTCAAGGATTGTTATGCGGTGCTTGGTTCTATTCACGCTCGTTGGTCACCAGTACCTGGGCGTTTTAAAGATTACATTGCGATGCCCAAGTTCAATCTTTACCAGTCGCTGCACACGACGGTGATCGGTCCTAACGGCAAAGCGATAGAAATCCAGATCAGAACGTTTGAAATGCATTCCCGTGCCGAGTTCGGTATTGCGGCGCATTGGAAGTACAAGCAAGGCAACGAATCAAAGAATTCTTCACCCGAAATGCTGTGGCTGCGGCAATTGCATGAGTGGCAGAAAGAGACTGAGGATCCTTCAGAATTCCTCGAAGCACTTCGTTTTGATCTAGGTAGCCCCGAAGTTTTCGTATTTACTCCAAAGGGGAGCGTGATTGCACTTCCTGGTGGATCGACTCCGGTCGACTTTGCATACTCGGTGCACACAGATGTTGGCAGTAAATGTGCGGGAGCAAAGGTAAATGGACGTTTGGTTCCGCTTGATACCCGCCTAGTTAATGGCGATGTAATCGAAATCGTTACAAATAAGAGTGAGAATGCAGGACCTTCGCGCGATTGGCTCAATTTTGTTAAATCACCACGCGCTAGATCAAAGATCAAGGCGCATTTCAGTAAAGAGCGTCGCGAAGAAGCCATCGATGCTGGTCGCGAGTCAATTGCACGACAAATGCGTAAAGCGGGACTTCCACTTCAGAAAATCTTCGCAGGACATTCTTTACTGGAGTTGGCTCACGAACTTCGCTATCCAGATATCTCTGCTCTCTATAGCGCAGTGGGAGATGGACATGTGTCGGCGGCTTCTATTATTGAAAAGTTAGTTGTTTCGCTAGGCGTTGAAGATTCGCATCCTGAACCAACTATCGATGTCATTCCAACCGGATCGCACTCAATCAGACGTTCAAGTAGCGCGATTGAAGTTGAAGGCGTTGGAGATGTACTAGTAAAGCTAGCTCGCTGCTGTACCCCTGTTCCTGGTGACGGAATTATTGGATTCATCACTAAAGGAAGTGGTATCTCTGTCCATCGCGATGATTGCGTTAACGCCGCTGACTTGCAGTTAAATCAGGGCGAACGAATAGCAAAGGTTCGCTGGCTTGATGGCGCAGGAAGCGTCTTTTTAGTCAATATCCAAGTCGAGGCATTAGATAGATCGCGTTTATTAGCAGATGTGACCAGAGCGCTATCTGAGCAGCATGTAAACATTTTGAGCGCAGCGGTTAATACTTCTAAGGATCGAACTGCGATCAGTAAGTTCACTTTTGAAATGGCAGATGCCACTCACCTCGATTCAGTTCTAGCAGCAGTCCGCGCCGTCGAAGGCGTTTACGATGTCTATCGCAATTAAGTAGAGCTTAAAAAGATTTCTAAAAGTGAGCGCTAGTTAAATTCAGCAAGGGACTTTTCGGCCTCTGCCAACCAAACTTTACGAGCGGCTGCTGAGTCCAGGGCTTCTTGCGCCTTTTTCGCATTGCCCGCAGCGCTAGATTTCGCAGCAATCTTTTCGTAATTAGCAATCGAATCAGATAGTTGCTTAACCACATCTGCAGCGCGAGCCTTTGCGGCTGGGTCTGTCTTTCGCCAGATTTCTGCTTCAGCCGATTTAATAGCGTCTTCCACCTTTGCAACACGAGCATCCAAGGCAGCGCGCTTATCGCGATGTGTGATGCCAATCTTTTCCCACGAGCGAGAAAGTTCACGGAATGCGTTCTTTGCGGCCTTGACGTCAGTAAATGGCACCAGCGCCTCAATCTGCACTATCAACTCTTCACGCTTGGCTAAATTGGCCGCCATTGATACTTCGCGCTTTTCGAGATCAGCGTTCTTTGCTGTAAAGAATTGATCCTGTGATGCTTTGAACTTAGCCCAGAGCTTTGCATCTTCACTTGGCTTACCGCGACCGGCAGCCTTCCATTGATCCATCAAAGTCTTGAAAGCGCGTGCGGTGGCAACCCAATCCGTTGAAGTCGCAAGTTTAGAAGCTTGTTCGACAAGAGATTTCTTTGCTGCAGAGACTTTAGCGGTTGTCTCTTCTAGCGTTGCAAAGTGAGTTCTGCGACGCTTATCAAACTTATTACGAGATGCTGAAAAACGCTTCCAGAGTTCGCCATCTACTTTCTTATCTAGGCGAGGAGCTGACTTCCACTCCTCGAGCAGAGTCTTAAGGCGATCGCCGGTAACCTTCCAATTCTCTGATAGCGCTAGCGATTCTGCTTCAGCAACAATCTTCTCTTTTTCGATCAAAACTTGTTCACGTCGTGCAGCCTTTGCTGCCGCTTCTGCAGCCTTCTTTGCTTCATACGCTTCGCGATGTCCTTCAATTAGGGGTTCAATCTGCTCGACTGAGACCGCAAGTGCTGCCAGATCGCCAACCCCATTTAATTCGCGCACCTGTTGACGCAATTTCTTAACCGCTTCGTAAGCATCGTCCGGAACCATGGCTCCACTTGTGATGCGGGCTGCAGTTAGCGCAACCTCAGATGCTAGGGCTTCAAATTTTCTAACGAAATACTGCAGCGCTTCTTCAGCGGTTTTTCCTGGATATGACCCAACAGCCTTTTCACCTTCAGGGGTGCGAACATAAACGGTGCCATCATCTGCAACACGACCGAACTTTGATGGATCTCCAATTAACGCAGATGCTGCACTTACATTGGCTGGTGTGATGTTGATTGATCCAGGATTAATTTGCTCGGTCATTGATATTCCCTTTCAGCGCGTCGGCGATTTCGCCTTCGTTGTTTGAGTGTGTGGACGAGATCTTGCGGAGATAAAAGGTACCCTGTCTTACTTATCGGGGAAAGTTTGCGCCTATTTTCGCGCAAAATTAGGGGGTGAGGCGATGTTAGTCACCTCTTTCGTGGCACCTATGTTTGCCACAAACTGTTGGGTGATTGCCTCAGGTCCTGGACAAGAGTGCATCATCGTCGATCCAGGTATGCCGGATATTTCCCATGAGATCACGGCAGTTGTCGCCGAGCATGGTTTAAAACCCGTTGCAGCTTTAATCACCCACGGCCATCTCGATCATACATTTTCAGTAAAACCACTTGCCGATGGCTATGGAATTTCCTCCTATATTCACACCGAAGATCGAGATTTACTTCTTAAACCACAAGGTGCACATGGCGCTGAATTTCTTCAAACGCTTGATGCCATGAAATTTGAAGAACCAAATGAAGTTAAAAACTTACGACATGGCGATGAGATCGATCTATTAGATATGAAGATCACCGCGATTCATGCTCCGGGCCATACGCGGGGGAGCACCATGTTTACAATAAACAACGAGCTTTTAATCACGGGAGATGTTCTCTTCGCCGGATCTATCGGACGTACCGATTTACCATCAGGTTCACATGAGGCGATGCAAAAGACTCTAAAAACTCGAGTTCTTCCTCTGAGCGATGATCTACGCGTTCTACCAGGCCATGGCCCCGAGACAACCATTAAATACGAGCGAAAAAATAATCCTTATCTGAAAGAATTGCGGGTATGAAGTACGAGAAGATCCAGGCGCCAAAAGGGGTTAGCGAATATGCACCCCCACTTTCGGCTGCCTTCGAATGGGTTCGCGAATCACTGATCTCACCTGCAAAGTTAGCGGGATATCAGTTGATGGAACTTCCCATGTTTGAAGATACCGCGCTCTTCTCGCGGGGCGTCGGAGAATCTACTGATGTTGTTTCGAAAGAGATGTATACCTTCGAAGATCGTGGTGGTCGTTCTATTACTCTGCGCCCGGAAGGAACTGCAGGTGTTATGCGAGCGGTAATCGAAAAGGGTTTAGATCGCGGGCAACTTCCGGTAAAGGTTTGGTACTCCGGCGCATTCTTCCGCGCCGAGCGCCCGCAGGCGGGGCGCTATCGCCAGTTCTATCAAGTTGGAATTGAAGCTATTGGCTTAGATGATCCAGCGATTGATGCTGAAGTCATTGCCATCGCAGATCAAGGATTTAAATCTTTAGGTTTAA
>CAZKNQ010000005.1:0-3062 GCA_964554225.1 uncultured Candidatus Planktophila sp. | reverse complement strand
ATTGATGCTGAAGTCATTGCCATCGCAGATCAAGGATTTAAATCTTTAGGTTTAAAGAATTACCGCTTAGAGATTACTTCGCTTGGAGATGCCCAATCACGAGCTGCTCATCGCGTTGATTTACTGCAATTTATTTCGAAGTTGGATCTGGATGAAGCGACGGCGGCTCGCGCTGCTATCAATCCGCTTCGTCTATTTGACGATAAACGACCAGAGATGAAAGATGCGATGGCGAAGGCGCCGCTCCTACTCGATTATCTCTCGGCTGACTCTGCGGAAAATTTTAAGCAGGTTAAGACTTATCTAGATTCACTTGGAATTTCATATGTAGTAAATCCCCGAATGGTGCGCGGATTGGATTATTACACCGGCACCACATTTGAATTCATTCATGAAGGTCTAGGCGCGCAATCTGGAATCGGTGGTGGTGGACGTTACGACGGCCTGATGGAGATTCTTGGCGGGCAAGCACTTTCTGGAATCGGATTTGGTCTTGGCGTTGATCGCGCACTTCTTGCTGCACAAGCAGAAGGAGTTCTAGTTGAAAACCAATTCTCATCAGATCTATTCATAATTCCCTTAGGCGATAATCAAAAGAGCGCATCGTTGTCGATCGCAGCGAAATTGCGCAGTGCTGGAATTCGTACTGAGATCGCCTTTGGCGATCGCGCCTTAAAGGGTGCGATGAAGGCTGCCGATAAAAGTGGTTCTCGCTATGTAATCGTCCTAGGAGATAGCGAATTAGCCTCAGGCAGCGTTGAACTCAAACGCATGAGCGATGGCAGTACGAGATCGGTTAAGATTGAGCAATTACAGAGCGTTCTACTCGGGGATCTCTGACCAACGTTTCTCAATTATTAAAGGCGGCTTTTTAAATGTTACGTACTCACGATGCTGGCGCTCTACGCGCAAGCGATGCTGGTCAGACGGTAAGCCTGGCTGGTTGGGTTGCTCGCCGCCGCGATCACGGTGGTGTCGCATTTATCGACTTACGTGATGCCACAGGTTCTGTTCAAGTAGTTATTCGCGACGAGGCTTTAGCTGGATCACTTCGCGCCGAATGGTGTCTGCAGATAAAGGGCGAAGTTGTTCTGCGCCCCGATGGAAATGCAAATTCTTCAAACCCAACCGGAGCAATTGAAGTTATGGGCGATGACATCGTCGTTCTTAGTGAGAGCGCAGCTCTGCCATTTCCTGTTGATAGCGGAAATGATGCCGAGATTTCAGAAGAAGTACGCCTGAAGTACCGCTATCTAGACCTGCGCCGCGAAAGGCCTGCTGCAAATATGCGCCTTCGCTCAAAGGTAACTTCAACAATTCGTCGTGTTATGGAAGATCTTGATTTCTTAGAGATTGAAACTCCATATCTGACTCGCAGCACGCCAGAAGGCGCACGCGACTTCTTAGTTCCAGTTCGTCTGCAACCCGGAAGTTGGTATGCGCTTCCGCAATCTCCACAGTTGTTTAAACAACTCCTGATGGTTGCCGGAATGGAACGCTATTACCAAATCGCACGCTGTTTCCGTGATGAGGATTTCCGTGCCGACCGCCAACCAGAATTTACACAGCTAGATATTGAAATGTCTTTCATTGATCAGGCAGATATTTTGGCAGTTGCTGAAAAACTCCTGGTTAAGATTTGGAAAGAGGCGGTCGGTTTCGATATTCCAACGCCAATCCGCCATATGACATATGCAGATGCAATGCAGAACTACGGTTCAGATAAACCTGACCTTCGTTTCGGCTTGGAGTTAGTCGAACAGACTGAATTCTTTAAAGATACTGAGTTCCGCGTTTTTCAAGCTCCTTATGTCGGAAGCGTCGTTATGCCAGGAGGGGCAGCATCACCGCGTCGCGAACTTGATGCCTGGCAAGATTGGGCAAAAGCGCGTGGTGCCAAAGGCCTTGCTTACATCTTGGTAAATGAGGATGGAACTCTCGGTGGCCCCGTCTCAAAAAATATTTCTGAGAAAGAGACGGCAGGAATTGTTGCAGCAACTGGAGCAAAGCCAGGAGATGCAATCTTTTTCGCTGCTGGTGAACGTTCGGCATCTCTCTCACTTCTTGGCGCCGTTCGTTTAGAAATTGGCAAGCGTTGTAATTTGATCGCCGAAGGTGCTTGGGAATTCTTGTGGGTTGTCGATGCTCCAATGTTTGAACCAACGGACAATGGTGGATGGACAGCAGTGCACCACCCATTTACCGGACCAAAGCCAGAGTTTGAAAAAACATTCGCATCTGATCCTGCCAACGCTTTGGCATATGCATATGACATCGTTCTTAACGGAACTGAACTCGGTGGCGGATCGATTCGTATCCATGATCGCCAGATTCAAAAAGATGTCTTCTCTGTCATTGGATTAAGCGATGAAGAAGCGATGAGCAAATTTGGATTCTTACTTGAAGCATTTAATTACGGTCCACCACCACATGGCGGAATCGCACTTGGCTTAGATCGCGTTTGCGCACTTCTAACAGGAAGCGACTCAATCCGTGAAGTTATCGCCTTCCCAAAGACAGCAAGCGGGGGAGATCCGCTTACTGGGGCGCCAACGCCGATTACTCCAGCACAGCGTAAAGAGAGTGGAATTGATGGAGTCACAAAGGTAGATAACCAGAAGTAAGGGCTATCTCAGGTAGGCTAACGATATTAAGCGGTTTATTAGTAGAGATTTAGTACAAGTTAAGTGAGGATGGAAATGGTTACCGGTCCAGGCGGAATAGCAACGATTATTGCGGCATGCTCACTACTTGTCATAGCCATAGCAATTTCTTACGCTGTAATCCGCATCGGTCGCCTCGTCGATGAGGCGAGAGCCTCACTTAAAGTTCTTACGGATGAGACTGCACCGTTAATTCACGAGTCAACTCGCACGGTGGAGCTCGTAAATAGCCCCCTTGAAAGTTTTGCGCGCATAACTAAGAACGTAGAAGATGTAACGACAAAAGTTGCTGATGCAACGACAGGATTCATGGATAAGAGTGGTCCTGCGGTTAAGGTGGCTGGCGCGCTAATTAGCGCGGCTGGAATGAGTAAATCTCGCTCTAAAAAGAAGAAGAAG
>CAZKNQ010000004.1:0-16864 GCA_964554225.1 uncultured Candidatus Planktophila sp. | reverse complement strand
GGAACGTTGCCATCTTTATCGATCAACCCGGCCTCATGTCCAATAGCTGTAACTGTTCCGACAGTGTCGAAGAAGTCAGAGAGCAACAAGGTGAAGATCAGGAGGATGACTGTAACCAACGGAAGTCGGTCGAATGAGCCAAGAAGATTGAAATCTCCAAAGAGGCTGAAATCTGGGGTAGCGGCGATCTTTTCAGGTACCGCAGGAACGTTTAGGTTCCATCCCTTTGGATTCACTTCACCAGTTGCGCCGTTAAATAGTGGACCGATTTTCAGCGACGTTTCTACGATTACTGCAGCAATCGTGGCGACGATGATTCCGATGAGTATCGCGCCCTTTACTTTCTTAACCATCAGAGCAATGGTTAGGAATAGGCCGAGTGCGAATATGATTACCGGCCAGCCGACGAGCGTTCCGCCATCTCCGAGAGTTACTGGAACTGGACCAGCTCCTGTGCGGCGAACAAATCCAGCATCAACGAGTCCGATTAGTGCAATAAATAAACCGATACCTACCGAGATTGCGATTTTTAACTGCGCAGGTACGGCTTTAAATACTGCGGTTCGAAAACCGGTGAGTACCAAGATTGTGATTATTATGCCTTCGATTACAACAAGACCCATGGCATCGGCCCAGGTCATCTTGGATGCGATACCAACTGCGACGAATGTGTTAAGACCTAAGCCTGTGGCAAGTGCGAGTGGATAATTACCAACCAAGCCCATCAGGATTGTTAGTACTCCGGCCATCAAAGCGGTCATCGCAGCAACGAGTGCGAGATTAGGAGCATCTCCACCGCCGATATATTTTCCATCGGCATCTTTTGCAAGACCGATGATTAGTGGATTGAGTGCGACTATGTATGCCATGGTGAAGAAGGTGACGATGCCGCCTCGAACTTCCCGAGCTACAGTGGAGCCACGTTCGGATATTTTGAAATAGCTATCGAGCATGACGAACCTTTCTAATTTTGTTAACGGGGGTGTTTGCGACCCCGTGTGAAATGACGGCTCACAGACCGAGGGATAAGGGGATTTAAACCTAAAAAAGGGGTTACTTTGTGGTTAGACGCGCGACTATCCCAAAAGAAATAGCGACTGATTGGCCAATAAGCAGGGCAAATAACGCGGTGCCGAGTCCGAGCTTGCCGCCCAGCAGCGCACCAACAATAAGGACAGTTACTTCAATTCCCATGCGAACCCGTCCTACGCGAACTCCGGTACGTTGATGAATGCCGGTCATCGCGCCATCGCGCGGTCCAGGTCCAAGTCCACAAGTTATGTAGAGGGCAGAGCCCAAGCCAACTAGTGCAATTCCAATCAGCGCAGATGCAAGACCGCCTATAAGCGTTTCCTGTAATGGAAATACTGAAACGCCAAACTCGATAGCAGCAGAGATAATCACGATATTGGATAGCGTTCCAAAACCTGGTCGTTCGCGAAGTGGGATCCAGATCAACAGAACAAAACAGCCAGTAATAAATGTTGCCCACCCAATTGAAAGACCAGTTTTCAAACTCAGTCCCTGTGCAAATACCGTCCACGGCGCATTACCTAGATTTGACTGAACAACTAACGCATCTCCCAAACCAAAGATCGCTAATCCAAAGAAGAGAATTGCGACGCGAGAAAATGAGAGATCCCAGCGAGAATTTGCACGCCAAGGAGTGATTGGCACTGTCTTGTGGGGTTTTAGGAATGCCGAGAACTTGCTCATAAGACTCATTTTGAGAGTTTAACGCAAGTAATAGTGTTTATAGGCCGTATCCTTATGTAATGTTCGTCGGCCTCGGTACCTTAATTAATATCACCACAATTATCGGGGGAGCCGCAATCGGTGTTCTTGTAGGCACTCGCATGCTGGCTCGCACAAGATTATTGATTACAGAAGTACTGGGCCTCATAACAATTCTTGGCGCTGTTAGTGCGCTAGCACCAATGTGGAGCGATCGTTATATTAATTCGATTCCGAAGGGTTGGACGCTCTTAGCGATTCTTGGTTCGTTGTTAATCGGCGGCGCAATAGGTTCAGCCCTTTCTCTCGAGTCTCGGCTGGAAGGTTTGGGTGAAAAACTTCGCGTTAAATTTCGGGCGCACAAAGAGAGCACCTTCATCGAAGGCTTTGTATCGGCATCCTTGCTCTTTGCCATAGGTCCGCTAGCAATTCTTGGCTCGATTAGCGATGGGATGTCGACAGGTATTGATCAACTCCTTCTTAAATCGAGCCTAGACTTTTTCGCCGCAATCGCTTTCGCGGCAAGCCTAGGTTGGGGAGTTGCCGTCTCTGCGATTCCGGTTGGCATCTATCAAGGGGTCTGGACAGTTATCGGGCTAGGACTGGGTAGCATCCTTGAGGGTTATCAGGTAGATGCGATGACAGTCACGGGGGGAGTGATGCTTATCTGCATCGGCCTGCGACTACTAAAGATCAAGGACATTGCTGTGGGCAACTTGCTTCCGGCGCTATTTATCGCGCCCATATTCGTCCTTGTGCTTAATAACTTCCTATAAAAGTTAGGTTAAAAGTTAAGTTAGAAGTTAAGTTAGAAAGTAGTGGCATCAATAACGAAGCGATATTTTACATCGCTAGCGACTGTTCGTTCATAGGCTTGATTGATGTAATCAGCCTTAATGACTTCTACATCACTAACAATGTTGTGTTTTCCGCAGAAATCAAGCATCTCTTGCATCTCTGGAATACCGCCAATCATTGAACCAGAGAGCGAACGACGAGCAGGTAGTAGCGAGCCGGCTTCAACTGAGTACGGCTTGCCAGGAAGTCCGATTACAACGAGGGTTCCATCGACACCGAGCATTGAGAGATAGATATTGATATCTAGTTCGGCGCTTACTGTGTTCAAGATCAAATCAAAGTGCTTGCTGTACTTAGCGTGGAAACCATCAGACTTCGTTGAGACGAAGTGATGGGCTCCCATGGCCTTTGCATCTGCTTCCTTAGAGGGAGAATGCGAAAAGACGGTCACTTCAGCGCCCATTGCAACTGCAAATTTCACGCCCATATGACCGAGTCCACCTAGACCCATCACTGCAACTTTCTTTCCAGGACCAGCCTTCCAATGTTTAATTGGTGAATACAGAGTGATACCTGCACATAGCAGTGGGGCAACACCTTCAAGTGAAAGATTGGCAGGGATCGATACTGCATAATCTTCATTAACTACCATCACATTTGAATATCCACCCATAGCTGGAGTCTTGCCATCACGTTCTAATTGATTGTAAGTACCGGTCATTCCCTCGATGCAGTATTGCTGCGTTCCGTTTTTACAAGGTTCACATTCGCGACATGAGTCAACAAATACGCCAACACCGATTAGATCGCCAACTTTAAACTTAGTTACTGCAGAGCCAACACTTGAAACAACTCCTGCGATCTCATGGCCTGGAACCATCGGGAAAATTGCCGGACCCCACTCTTCACGCACTTGGTGGATATCTGAATGACAGATGCCGGAATATTTAATATCTAGGGCGACATCATGTGCGCCAAGATCGCGACGTTCGAACTCCCAGGGAGCAAGCGGGGCTTTCGCGCTCATTGCTGCATATCCACGTACTTTCATCTCTATCTCCCTAGTTTCATCTGTATTAGTGGCTCTGATTATTCAGTTTCGGTAAATGGTAAAGGTAGCGGTGAAGTATGTCCTGCTCTAGATGCGCGCGCAGTAACACGACGCATATGGTGTCGTCGGCACAAGACTTCGTAGGCAATTTCTGTTCCAGGAGCAACATCGCCAACGACAACTTGCTCACCTTCAGTAACCATAACGCCTCCGAGGGTTCGTGCATTATGCGTTGCTCTCGAGCCACACCAACAGAGCGCTTCTACTTGTAAGGTGTTTACGCGATCGGCTAGTTCGACCAATCTAGCGGAACCCGGAAAGAGCTTAGTGCGAAAATCTGCCAAGATTCCGAAGGCAAATACATCGATCCCTAACCCATCAACGATCTTTGCAAGTTGTTCGATCTGTTCTGCTTGATAGAACTGGGCCTCATCGCAGATTATGTAATCGATGCGATCACCGAGAGAAAGACGCTCGACAACCAATTTATGAATATCTAGATCGGGATCGACTTCTATCGCTGAGCTTTGTAATCCAAGTCGGGATGAGATGACTCCTGAACCTGCGCGGTCTTTACTCGTGAAAATGAGACCAGAGCGACCGCGGCTCTTATGGTTGTGGGCAGTTTGTAGGGCAAGCGTGGATTTACCACTATCCATTGTTCCGCAGTAATAAATGAGCTCAGCCACGAGGTGCATCTTCGCATCTAATTAAGGAATATGGCGAGTGGGACTTCATACAACTCCATTGCTACGTAAGAAATCACGCAATCTATCTGAAAGAGCAGCGCTCATATCAACGCTTATGTGGGAGGCATCACGATATGCCACCAACCCGTCAACTATCGCAGGACAAGTATCGGTGCAGAGCCAAGGCGTTGGGTCTAGGGAGATAAACCCTCCAGCCACGCGAGGATCTGATTTCTCATTTCCGTCGCACTCATCGGCTTTCGCTGTTGCTAAGCAACTAGGGATATCGCGCTGCGGTTTTGGAGTATCTGAAATGTAGATTAACTTCGGCGCGCTATTCAAAACCTTTGCATAGAGAGATCGTTGCCCCTCAAACCACCAGGCATCACGAGATGAAAAGCGCTGCGGATAGGCGAAATGTTGGAATGAACTCATAATCACTGCATCAGGGTTTAAATCTTTGATTCGCTTGATCGAATTGGATCGCCAAGCGTTGCAATCTGAGTTTTTAAATGCGCCGGAATTAATTCGATCAACCTCAACGGCTGGACATGCAGACTTAGTTAAAGATATTAGAGCAAAGCCTTCTTCGTTGGCTATCTTTTCGAGCGCAGGGAACCATTGTGCGGCGTGTGAATCACCGTAGAGAACAATCTTACGCTTGGAGTTAACATCTCCGTATAAACATTCGGGAGAGTTTTTGTTGCCGTAGTTAGCATGACAGCCATCGTCATAAATCTTAGGCTTCTGCATCACCGCTGCTATTGATACTGATCGTCCATTTGGAAGTGAAATCTCATCCTTGGTTGTGAGAAGAATTGCGCTTGCTGCAAGAATTCCCGAGAGAGTCGCTGCAAAGGCAAATCTGGTGGTCTGCTGACTAGTCAAATGTTTTTTTGAGAAAGGTTTTTCGATGAACCGATGGGTGAGATCTGCTGCAATTGCAGTAAGCGCGATTAGAAGAAATCTCTCTAACAAAGTCAAAGGGCGCCCAAAGCGGGTACTGGGGATTACTAGTAGTGGCCAGTGCCAGAGATAGAACGGGTAGGAGATCTCACCTAACCATTGAATAAATCTCAGGCGTGAAAAATCATTGAGAATCGGTGGCCACGACGGTATGCAAGCAATAAGTAGCGCAGAGGCCAAAACTGGATAGAGAGCTGCCGTACCCGGGAAAGGTGTGTTATCGCTAAAGCGCACTACAGAGTAGAGCAGCGTTAGCGCTGCAAGCCAAACAATTATTGTTCTGGAAACAGCTTTCTTCCCAAGAAGATCTTTCGGAATAAATAGCAAGAGAGCACCAACGCCAAGTTCCCAAGCGCGAGTTGGAAGACTGTAGAAAGCCCAGATCGGAGCAGCGCTGGTTAGGTAGAGCGAGAAAAGAAATGAGGCGAAGGTGATTGCGAGAACGCCACGGAATACCAAACGTTGGCGTCCAATCTTCCAAAGCGTGAAAATAATGAGCGGCCAGAGAAGATAGAACTGTTCTTCAACGGCAAGTGACCAGTAATGAATAACTGGCGAAGGAGTCGCATCTAGATTCTGATAATCGTTCTGCCACCAAGCAAAGAGATAGTTTGAGATGTAGATCGATGCGGCGAAGATATCTTGGCCAAGTGATGAGCGAATAGTAGGTGGCAGGAATAGCCAGGCTCCGATTGCGGTAAGAATAAGGACGCTGATAGAAGCGGGAAGAAGTCTTTTTGCGCGACGTAAAAAGAAGTTACGGTAGTTGAAGGCGCCGCTTAGAGTAATTTCCTTAACGATAATCCCAGTAATTAAGTAACCAGATATCACGTAGAAAATATCTACCCCGATAAAGCCCCCAGGGGCTAACTTGGCATGAAATAGAACAACCAGAGACGCCGCGATGGCACGGAGTGCTTGAATCTGGTGAATGCGAACTTTTGAACTCAAGAAGCTACCAACGATTTAATCTCGATCTGGGGAAAACGTTTAGAGATTAGATCTCGGCCTCCGAGTCCGGAAATTTCGAAGAGCACGTGTACTGATTTAACATCCGCTCCACTACGTTCAGCGAGTTCGAGCGCGGCCGCGAGAGTTCCTCCGGTAGCAAGAACATCATCGACAATCACCACTGATTTTCTGTCCGCAAATGCATCTACATGGACTTCGATTTCATCCTCACCGTACTCAAGACCGTATTTTGCGCCAATTGTTTCGAAAGGAAGTTTTCCACTTTTTCTGAAGGGAACGAAGCCAGCGTTCTTCTCTAGGGCTATCGCTGCGGCAAAGATAAAGCCGCGAGCTTCAATGCCGGCGATAACATCTACATCCTCAATCTTTGAGGCAAAGGCTTTAATAACAGTTGAGTATGCAGATGGATTGGCTAGTAGCGGCGTAATATCTTTGAAGAGAATTCCGGGCTTCGGATAATCTGGAATATCTCTGATCAGGGCGAGGGCGTCTTCTATTTTCATAACGATCCAATTCCACCACATTAAGCGTGTCCGGGAAGGGAGTTGAACCCTCAAGCCCTTGCGGGCACTAACACCTCAAGCTAGCGCGTCTGCCAATTCCGCCACCCGGACCAGTGCGTTGCAAACGATAGCAACGCTGAAGCAACGAAGCAAAAGCAGGGACTTTTCGGGCGATTGTGGGGGAGAATGACGGGATGAGCGAGTTAAGAAATTTAGAAGAGGAAGCGATTCGTATCTGCCAAGATTTAATTCGAATTCCTAGTGTTAACTTTGGCGAAGGCCGGGGCGACGAAGAAGCGGTCGCAAAGTACATCGTTACCTCACTCGCTGATGTTGGAATCGAAGCGAAGATATATGAATCAGCGCCGAAGCGTTGCAATGTGATTGCGCGAATAAAGGGATTGAATCCAGATAAACCAGGCCTGGTTGTTCATGGACATATCGATGTTGTTCCAGCAAATGCTGCTGACTGGTCAATCGATCCATTCGCCGGTGAGATTAGAGATGGATGTATTTGGGGTCGTGGCGCTGTCGATATGAAGAACGTCGATGCGATGATTTTGGCAATTGTGCGAGATTGGGCGCAACGTGATTATGTTCCAGAACGCGACATCGTTTTGGCATTCTTCGCAGATGAAGAAGCGGGAATGACTTTTGGTTCGCGCTGGATGACTGCCAATCATCCTGAAGTATTCGCTGGTTGCTCCGAAGCGATATCAGAAGTTGGTGGATTTTCCGTAACCGTTGCCGATGGCAAGCGGCTGTACTTTATTGAAGCAGCCCAAAAGGGAATTCATTGGATGAAGCTAACTGCCCAAGGTCGCGCCGGCCATGGCTCGATGATGAATGATGAAAATGCTTTAACGGCGCTAACTGAAGCCGTTGCCAAGATCGGTCGCTACGAATGGCCACAGCGTTATACCAAAACAGTTAAAGATTTATTTAAAGAAGTTGCGCGCGTAACCGGCAAAGCCTATGACGAGAAGGATTTGCGCCCGTTGCTTAGTGAGATCGGTTCAACAGCGCGAATGATTGGCGCCACCTTGCAGAACACCGCAAATCCAACAATGTTGGAAGCAGGTTATAAAGCAAATGTCATTCCAGGTACTGCAAGTGCAGTGATCGATGGTCGTTTTTTGCCAGGCTACGAGTCTGAATTGAATGAGACCGTTCGCGCGATAGTTGGCCCTGATATTGCAATTGAAACGATTTCACACGATATCGCCTTGGAAGTTGATTTCGATGCGCCACTCGTTGATGCGATGAAGGCTGCAATTCTTGCCCATGATCCAGAAGGAATTCCCGTTCCTTATCTTATGAGCGGTGGAACAGATAATAAAGCGCTCTCCGAAATCGGCATTGTTGGTTACGGTTTTTCTCCGCTGCGCCTGCCGGCAGATCTCGACTTTATGTCTTTATTCCATGGAGTCGATGAACGAGTTCCAATTGATGGTCTGCGCTTTGGTGTACAGGTACTTAAAGATTTTCTAGAGAGTTGCTGAGACTTCGTCCAACGCGCTTCTCACAACTTCAGGTAGTTCAATTTCTTCGCTAGCCAGGACACCTTGCAATTGAGCGGCAGTACGAGCACCAACTACTGCACTTGTAACCCCCGGGAAATCTCTAACCCACGCTAACGCCACCTCTAGCGGTGAATAACCAAGTCCCTGGGCAGCCACCGAGACAGCTTCAACAATTCGACGAGAACGATCGTTCAAGTAAGGCGCAATAAACGGAGCAAAGTGCGGGGTAGCAGCGCGTGAATCAGCCGGAATTCCATTGCGATATTTACCAGTCAAAACACCACGACCTAACGGAGACCATGCGATAAATCCGGTTTCCAGGTTGCGAGAACATTGAAGTGAATCTTCTTCAACTTTTCGATTTAGAAGTGAGAATTCATTTTGCATAACAGCGATAGGAGCCTTGCTGCTATTTGCCTCTTGCAAAGAGATAGCTCGTGCGCTCTGCCAACCATTAAAGTTTGAAATTCCAACATAACGTGCACGACCGGATGTGTATGCCCAATCAAGTGCCGAGAGCGCATCTTCTATCTGTGCCGCCATATCCCAACTTTGGATCATCCAGATATCTACATAGTTTGTTCCCAAACGCGTGAGTGATTTATCTAGTGAACTCATCAAAGAGGTACGAGAGTTGTCTGTAACTAGTGCGCCATCGATGTAAGAAGACCCCGCTTTAGTAGAGATAACCACATCTTCTCGCTTAAAAAGTGTTCCGATTAGCCCGCCGATTACCCGTTCTGCATCTCCATCGCCATAGTGACTAGCTGAGTCAAAGTAGTTTCCGCCTGCTTCAATGAAAGCGCGTGCCTGATCGGCGGCTTCGTGGGTGTCGGTGTCGCGTCCCCAGGTCATCGTGCCTAAGCCAAGGCGAGAAAGGGAGAGTCCTGATCTTCCCGCGCGACGAAGTTCCATGGCGGCCACCCTAGCAAGACGCAAATGAATTTTGCGGATAACCTTCTAACATGACACGGATAGTTTTGTTACGCCATGCACATTCATCGGCCAATGCCAAAGCGATTCTTGCCGGAAGAGCTCCGGGGGTTGATCTCTCAGATCGCGGTCGTAGAGAATCGCAAGATGTTGCAAAGCGATTGAAAGAGATTAAGTTTTCACTCATCAGAGTTAGTCCAATGGAGCGTTGTGCTCAAACTATCGAGCCTTTGCTTGCGCAATTATCGAAGAGCCGCGGAGCTAAACCGATCATTGAAGTTGAAAGCGATCTCGTTGAAGTTGATTACGGAAAATGGACTGGGCGCAAGCTCTCCATTCTTTCAAAAGATAAGGCTTGGAAGGTTGTGCAAAATACTCCCAGCGCGATGTACTTTCCTGGCGGCGAAGGGTTATTAGATGTTCAAGCTCGTGCTATGCGCGCCTTAAATAGTGCGGCGAGTACTCCAGGTACAGGTGCGAAACTTCTAGTAAGTCATGGCGATGTGATCAAATCAATCGTGGCCAGCGTCCTAGGTACGCATTTAGATCACTTCCAGAAAATTGTTATCGATCCTGCATCGTTAACCGTTCTTGATTTCAACGGCGTTGACTACCGCGTTTTAACGCTGAACAGCACCACTGCTCCAATTTCGGATTTCCTTAAGGAAGAGAGTTCCAAGAAGAAGGGCGTCTCAGCGCTGCTTGGTGGGGGATCCGGGCGTAAAGGTAAAGGATGAGCGGTCAGATCTTCCTCTTTGATCCAGCTGATCGTTTTGTCGCTGGAACTGTGGGCGTTCCGGGGGAGCGCACCTTCTTTCTACAAGCGCGAACCGGCGCTCGGTTGATTTCGGTTTCATTGGAAAAGGCGCAGGTCGCAGCGCTAGCCGAGCGAACTCAACAGATTTTACGAGAAGTGAGATCTTCGGAACCTTTAACCGTATTTGAACGCGTTGAGCGCGATGATCAACCGCTCGAAACACCAATTGATGAAGAGTTTCGCGTAGGTGTTATCGGTCTAGCCTATCTTTCAGATCGCAAGATGATCGAGATTGATTTGCAAGCGATCGCAGATAGCCAATCTCCCGAGGATGAAGAGTTGTTGATGGAGTTATCTGACAGCCAAGATATCTTGCGCGTCTTACTTCCATTAGGTTATGCAGAAAGCTTTGCAAAACGTGCGATAGCTGTTGTAGGCGCTGGTCGCGCACCTTGCCCGTTCTGTGGCGGTCCAATTGATCCAAGTGGCCATCTCTGTCCGCGCGCCAATGGATACCGAAGATGAGCCCTTTGAGCGCGCAGGAAATAGAGGAGTATCTAAGGGACCTAAGCCACGGAGATCTATCAGTTACCGGACGGCTGGTTGATGCATCAAATGCAACCTTGTACGCCTCATGTGAAGTTAAGGAAAGAACTTTAATTTGTATATATAAACCAATTGCAGGCGAACGTCCGCTTTGGGATTTTCCCGATGGAACCTTAGCCAATCGCGAATACCTTACATTCCTCGTAAGTCATTGGTTAGGTTTGCATCTTGTCCCACCAACAGTTCTACGCGATGGTCCTTACGGAACTGGCATGGTTCAATTGTGGATAGACATTGATGAGAGCGTTGATCTCATGGAGTTCTTTAAGGAGGATAACGCCGAACTTCGTAAGATTGCGCTACTTGATTTGATAACAAACAACACGGATCGAAAAATTGGTCACTTAATTCCAACGCCAGATGGCGCGGTCTATGGATGCGATCACGGGGTCACCTTTCACGAAGAAGATAAGTTGCGGACAGTTCTTTGGCAGTGGGCCAAGCAGCCATTCACTAGCGCGGAGTTAGAAATCCTTGAGTTAGCAAAGATGTTGATTGCAACGGAGAAACGCGATGTTGTAATTGGACTCATTGAAGAGGAAGAGTTGAACGCGACCGTAGATCGAATCGATAGGGCTCTTGCGCAGAAGTGTTTTCCTGAACCAAACCCAGATTGGCCAGCGGTTCCGTGGCCACCGTTCTAGGATGAGTGCATGAAGGCCTGGTCAGATCTCTATATTCCACCGCTTGATGCGCGCTTTTCCTTAGCAGACCTTTCACTTCATGACACCGCAACTAATTCGATAAAGCCCCTTGCCCGTAAAAGCATCTACCGAATCTATGTCTGTGGGATTACTCCATACGATGCCACTCACCTCGGCCATGCCAATACTTATCTAGCTTTTGACCTAATAAATAGATATCTACGGGCAACCGGGGCTAAGGTAAATTTTGTTGAGAACATCACCGATATCGACGACCCACTTTTGGAACGAGCAGCACGTGATGGCATCGACTGGGAAGATCTCGCTCATTCCCAGATCGAACTCTTTAAGTCGGATATGGTCGCACTGCATGTGATTCCACCAGCCCATTACATCGGAGCTGTTGAGGCGATTCCAGAAGTAATAAGTGCAATTCAGAAGCTTCAAGAAAAGGGTACGGTCTATAACCTAGAACAAGATCTCTACTTCGAAGTTAGAAGTGATTCCGATTTTGGCCGACGTTCGAATTTATCTCAACCAGAGATGCTCGAAATATTCGCACAACGTGGGGGAGATCCGTTAAAGCCTGGCAAGAAAGATCCACTTGATGCTCTTCTATGGCTTGCGCAACGCCCCAATGAGCCGGGTTGGGAGAGTGAATACGGTCCTGGTCGTCCAGGATGGCATATCGAATGCTGTGCAATAGCGCTCAATTATTTAGATATTGCAGAAGGCGATGCCACCTCAATAGATATTCAAGGTGGCGGAAGCGATTTAATTTTTCCACATCATGAAATGTCTGCGGCGCAATCAAAGATGATAAACGGACGTGAGTTTGCAACGCATTATGTTCACGCAGGGATGATCGGACTTGACGGCGAAAAGATGAGCAAATCAAAGGGAAACCTTGTTCTGGTCTCTAATTTGCTCAAAGAAGGTCGCGATGCAATGGCGATTCGTTTGGCTTTGTTAAGCCATCACTATCGCAGCGACCATATGTGGACGGACACGGATCTAGTTACCGCCGAGGAGTTTATTGAGCAACTGCGTATTGCGCTCTCGCGCATGGAAGTTGCACCAACAGATGCCACTATCAACGAGATTATTTCTGCGCTCTCGAATGATCTAGATACTCCAAGGGCTATCAATGCTCTGCGAAACTGGCTGGCAGCGACTGACGCTGGAAAAATTGGCGGAAGCCCAGGAGAACTATCTCGCGCGATTGATACTTTGCTCGGTATCGCTTTCTAACTGCCTTCTTGTCGTCTTAAGAATTTCTCTAATTCACGGGCAATCTCATCTCCAGATACATCAGAGAAGGCAGCGCTATCTTTACTCTCTTCCAGCGCTTTAACGTAATCTCCAATTTCACTATCTTCCTGCGTTAACTCATCAACTTCTTTCTCCCATTCTTTGGCGTGATCATTTAACTCACCCAGTGGGAATTCAATTTCTAGAAAATCCTCTAACGCATTTATTAGGGCCAGAGTTGCTTTAGGAGAAGGTGAGCTACTTGCATAGTGAGGCACCGCCGCCCAGAGCGAAATCGCATCAATTCCGCGACGCAGGCAAGCATCTTGAATGACACCTAGAATCCCAGTTGGGCCTTCATAGCGGCTCACCTCGATTCCTAATCGCTTTGCGATATCTGGATGTGCACCGGATCCAGTAACAGTTATAGGGCGACTGTGAGGAGCATCAGCGAGCATTGATCCCAATGTAATAACCGTTGATACCTCTAGGTCATCGGCGAGATCCAGTAGTTGATGAGTAAATGTGCGCCACTTCATTGAAGGTTCAACGCCGCGGACGATAACGAAATCGTTGGAGAATTGCGGTGTGGAGAGCCCAAACACTTGGGTTCCCGGCCAGATGAGTGATCGGACAAGGGAACCGTCTATCTCGATCATCGGACGATTTACTTGGAAATCGTAAAAATCTTCAGAATCAACATCAGCGATCAGCTCTGGAATCAGATCAGTTGCCGTTGGATTATCTACATCTGCAATTTCACTCCAGATGCCTAAGAGATGAGATACCGCGCCAGTTGCGGCTTCTGCAGCATCGTTCCAACCAGAGAATGCGATAACCATGATCGGAGAGCGCAGCGCAGGTATCTTATGAATCTCCACATTGAGCACCTTACGGTAACCTCTACCAAGTGACGAGCCCTAATCGCCAAAGACCCGCGGGATTACTCCGCCAGGCCCTGGCATCGCGCACTGTAATCGCCGATGGGGCTATGGGCACGATGTTGCAAGAGGCCGATCCAACGCTGGAGGATTTCCAAGGCCATGAGGGCTGCAACGAAATTCTCAACGTCTCGCGGCCGGACATAGTGCGCGGAGTTCACGATAAGTACTTAGCCGTAGGCGTGGACGCAATTGAAACCAACACTTTTGGCGCGAACTGGGCAAATTTAGCCGAATACGGAATTGAAGATCGAATTTACGAATTGGCTTTTGCGGGAGCCAAGATTGCTCGTGATGCAGCAGATGCGGCGAGCACTAAAGATAAGCCACGCTTTGTTCTTGGCTCACTTGGACCAGGAACGAAGCTGCCTTCACTCGGACATACCACTTACCAAAAATTAAAAGATGCGTACTACACGGCGGCAAAAGGTCTGCTTGATGCAAAGTCAGATGCGCTGTTAGTTGAAACAACTCAAGATTTATTGCAGGCCAAGGCAGCGGTTAACGGTTGCCGGCAAGCCATTGATGAAGTTGATTTCGATGTAGTTTTAATTGCACAAGTAACCGTTGAAACCACTGGCACGATGTTATTGGGTTCCGAAATCGGAGCGGCTTTAAATGCACTTGAACCTCTAGAGATTGACCTAATCGGACTGAACTGTGCGACAGGTCCTGCCGAAATGTCGGAGCATCTGCGTTACTTATCAAAGTTTGCAAACTGTGCGATATCGGTAATGCCCAATGCTGGCCTGCCTATTCTCGGCGCAAAAGGCGCTGAGTATCCGCTTGGACCGAAAGAATTAGCTGATGCGCTCGAGACGTTTGTTGGGGATTACGGCATTGGTTTGATTGGCGGATGCTGCGGAACAACCCCTGAGCATCTGGCAGCAGTTGTGGAGAAGATGTCGAGCAAACCATTTAAAAACCGTGGCGCAGCGATTGATCCTGGCGCTTCATCGCTCTATCAATATGTTCCATTTCGTCAGGACAATACCTATCTAGCAATCGGTGAGAAGACTAACGCCAATGGTTCACGAGCATTCCGTGATGCTCTCGTCGCCGAAGACTGGGAGAAATGCGTTGAAATCGCGCGCGATCAGATCCGCGACGGTGCGCATATGCTCGATCTTTCAGTCGACTATGTTGGTCGCGATGGCGCAAAGGATATGTACGAACTTGCATCACGCTTTGCAACTGCATCAACTCTGCCAATCGTTCTAGATTCGACCGAGCCTAATGTGATCAAAGCAGGACTC
Organism: uncultured Candidatus Planktophila sp.; assembly: GCA_964554225.1. Lineage (GTDB taxonomy): Bacteria > Actinomycetota > Actinomycetes > Nanopelagicales > Nanopelagicaceae > Planktophila. The sequence goes on along the minus strand of CAZKNQ010000004.1, from coordinate 2,240 downwards.
GAAGCACTCGGTGGTCGCTGCGTAATTAACTCAGTTAACTATGAAGATGGAGACGGCCCTACATCTCGCTTTGCGCGGATCATGCCTTTGGTTAAAGAGCATGGTGCGGCAGTTGTTGCACTCACTATCGATGAAGAGGGTCAAGCCCGTACCGCGGAATGGAAGTTACGAGTTGCTCGTCGACTTATTGAAGATCTCACCAGCAACTGGCAGATGAAAACCGGCGATATTTTGATTGATGCACTTACTTTTCCTATTGCAACCGGCCAAGAAGAGACCCGTCGCGATGGAATAGAAACAATCGAGGCGATTCGTACATTAAAAGCTGAGTATCCAGATGTGCAGACGACTTTGGGTGTATCCAATGTTTCCTTTGGACTAAACCCAGCGGCCCGCGTTGTCCTTAACTCTGTTTTCTTACACGAATGTGTTGCGGCGGGCCTTGATTCAGCAATTGTTCATCCTTCAAAGATCACACCACTGGCGCGTATCGAAGAGCGCCATAAGGAAGTTGCTCTCGATTTAATTTATGACCGCCGCGTATACGACGGTGATACCTGTATCTATGACCCGCTAACTGAGTTTTTACAACTATTTGAAGGGGTTGAACTAGCCGCGTCACGAAATGTACGAGCCTCCGAACTTGCGGCTCTACCGCTAACTGAACGTCTGCAACGTCGCATAATTGATGGTGAAAAAGTTGGCCTAAGCGATGATCTAGATACCGCAATGGCCGAAGGCATTAAACCATTGACAATTATTAATGACTATCTACTTGAGGGCATGAAAGTTGTAGGTGAACTATTCGGTAAAGGCGAGATGCAACTTCCTTTCGTACTTCAGAGCGCTGAAGTTATGAAGACGGCAGTTGCTTATCTTGAGCCACATATGGAGAAGACCGAAGATGAAGGTCGCGGCACTATGTTGCTGGCCACGGTCAAGGGCGATGTTCACGATATCGGCAAGAACTTAGTAGATATCATTTTGAGTAACAACGGATACACCGTTGTAAATATTGGAATTAAGCAGACGATTAATCAAATTATTGATGCCGCGCAAGAGGCAAATGTTGATGCGATTGGCATGAGTGGACTACTCGTAAAGTCAACTGTCATCATGAAAGAGAACCTCGAAGAGTTAACTAATCGTGGGCTCGCTGAAAAATGGCCGGTAGTACTTGGGGGAGCAGCGCTTACTCGCGCCTTCGTCGAGCAAGATCTGGCCGGAATGTTTCCCGGAGAAGTTCGTTATGCACGTGATGCATTTGAAGGCCTGCGCTTGATGGATTCGATCATGGCGGTAAAGCGCGGGGTCCCAGGGGCTGCGTTGCCTGCACTTAGAGAACGCAAGGTGCCACTGCGCCCGAAGAAAGATGAAGATTTAGTTATAGATACCAAGCGAAGTGATGTTGCGATCGATATCGATATTCCGGCGGCTCCATTCTTCGGCTCTCGAATCATTAAGGGAGTTCCGTTAGCGGATTATGTTGAAATGCTTGATGAACGTGCCTTGTTTGTCGGTCAATGGGGCTTAAAGGGCGCACGCGGTGAATATGAAACGATGGTTGAAAATGAAGGGCGCCCGCGTCTTCGCGCGCTACTGAATCAGGTTCAATCGAAAGGATGGCTAAATGCCGCCGTTGTTTACGGTTACTTCCCATGTGTTAGCGATGGCAATGATCTAATTATCTTGCACCACGAAGGTCCCGATAAAGGTAAAGAACGCACTCGTTTCTCATTTCCACGCCAATCCCGCGATCGCAGACTCTGCTTGAGCGACTTCTTCGCTTCTAAGGATTCAGGAAAGACCGATGTCGTTGCCTTCCATGTTGTAACTATGGGAAGCGAGATCAGTAAAGCGGCAAACGAGTTATTTGCGGCAAATAACTACCGAGAATATCTAGAACTGCATGGACTCTCTGTTCAGTTAACAGAGGCGCTGGCAGAGCATTGGCATGCGCGAATTCGCGAAGAGTTCCATGTTCGTGGTGATGATGCTCCGGATTTGCAGGGAATTCTGGATCAGGGCTATCGCGGATCGAGATATTCATTTGGATATCCAGCCTGTCCAAACATTGAACAGCAAGTAGAACTGTGTGAGTTGCTAGAACCAGGACGCATTGGCGTAGAGCTCTCTGAAGAGTTCCAGTTACATCCCGAACAAAGTACATCTGCAATTATCGTGCATCACCCTGAGGCGAAATATTTCAACGCAAATTGAGTTTTCAAGCCATCTTCTTT
>CAZKNQ010000003.1:0-17921 GCA_964554225.1 uncultured Candidatus Planktophila sp. | reverse complement strand
GGAATTTGCGTGTGGTTATCACGAGATAAAGGCTGCGACATGGAAGTAAAGGTAGCCGATACCCTTAGCCTATGAAGGGAGGCCGAAAATGAGCGCTAGCCAAATAAATCGAGTCTTTATCGCCCGCCTAGCAGGCACGGCAGTCTTTGATCCAAATGGAGATCCTGTTGGCAAAGTTCGAGATGCAGTTGCAACCCTGCGCAGCAACAATCAACCTCCCAGAATTCTTGGCTTAGTTGTCGAAGTTCCACTACGTCGTCGCGTATTCGTTCCGATAACCCGAGTAACTTCGATTGAATCCGGCGCAGTTGTTATAACCGGCTTGGTTAATATGCGTCGCTTTGAATCACGAGCGGGTGAGTTGCTTGTTCTTGGCGAACTTATTGATCGTTCAATCAATTTAGTTGAAAGTGGCGAATCGGTTGTTGTTGAAGATATGGGCATGGAACAAACTCGCACCGGAGATTGGTTTATCAACCGGGTCCACATTATGAAGAAAGGCAGCGGCCTGCGTCGCAAAGGCGCTACCTCAACCGTGCAATGGGAGGAAGTAACTGGTTTTGCTCAACCTGAACATAACCAAGGCGTTACTAATTTACTTGCAACAATCAGTAACTTACGCGCTGCCGACCTCGCTGCCGTTATTCAAGATCTTGCACCGAAACGTCGTGTGGAGGTAGCACGCGCTCTCGATGACGAGAGACTTGCTGACGTACTACAAGAAATGGATGAGGCAGAACGAGTCGCGCTGTTGGCTGAACTCGAAGGCGAACGAGCTGCAGATGTTCTAGGTGAAATGGATCCAGATGACGCTGCCGATTTATTGCGTGAAGTTGGAGAAGAAAAGGCGCAGGCTTTAATTGATTTGATGGAACCAGAAGATGCCGAAGATGTTCTGCGTCTTATGACTTATGAAGATTACTCAGCCGGCGGAATGATGACTACCGAACCCATTGTTATGAGCGCTGACTATTCAGTTGCTGATGCCTTAGCAAGTGTTAGGGCTCGTGAAGTATCACCTGCTCTTGCATCACAAGTATTTGTTTGTCGCCAACCGTTAGAAACACCAACTGGGCGATATATCGGGCTGGTCCATTATCAGCGTTTGTTACGCGAGCCACCTTCGACTTTGCTCGGTTCTATTGTGGATACAGATACCCAAGGGTTAAATCCCAACGCATCCCTGCATGAGGTTTCGTCATACTTAGCAAGTTATAACTTGTTATCTGTGCCTGTTGTAGATGCAAATGAACGTTTACTTGGCGCAGTTACTGTTGATGACGTTCTCGATCACTTGCTGCCCGAGAACTGGCGTCTGGAACATAGAGATTCAACTCGCGGTACGGGACCTAAGTTAAATCTCTCCGATGTAGCAGGTTCGGAAGTTAGTGAAGAAGATATTGAATTAGATAAAGAAATGGAAGAGGAGGTGCGCTGATGGCACGTTCATCTAGCCCTCGCAATAATGGACTCGATACTCCACGTGAATCACGACGTTCTATCCGACCAAATTACGATCCTGAAGTTTTTGGCCGACTATCAGAACGCTTTGCACGTTTTCTAGGTACCGCTCGTTTCTTGGTCTACATGACTGTCTTTGTACTTTCATGGGTATTTTGGAATGCGCTAGCGCCACGTGATCTGCGCTTTGACGACTATCCATTTATCTTTCTTACCTTAATTCTTTCGCTGCAAGCTTCATATGCTGCACCGCTTATCTTGCTCGCCCAGAATCGTCAAGCAGATCGCGATAGAATTTCCTTAAATGAAGATCGCGCACAAAATGCACGCTCGGTTGCAGATACCGAATACTTAACTCGTGAATTAGCTAGCCTGCGAATTACGCTCGGTGAAGTGGCAACTCGTGATTTCTTGCGAAGTGAACTCGAAGATTTAGTGAAAGAGTTACGTGCTAAGCCCGAGTCGGACGCCAAGTAGCGAACTGCTCCGTACGACAAGTTTTTCGGCAATCGCATAAATAGCTTGTGCACTTGGAGAATCCGGTGCGGCAATTACGATCGGTTTTCCTTCATCTCCTCCAGTACGTAGCTCGGTGCTAAAGGGAACTTTTCCAAGCAAAGGAACGTCGCTACCGACTAAGTTAGATAATCGTGCCGCGGTTTCTTCTCCGCCACCTGCGCCAAACAGTGCGATCTCATCGCTGCAATGTGGACAAGGAAAGGCCGACATGTTCTCGATTACGCCAACTACGCGCTGATGAATTTGATGAGCGATACGTCCGGCGCGCTCGGCAACCTCGGCGGCAGCGATTTGTGGAGTTGTAACAACTACAACTTCAGATGTAGGAATCAACTGGCCGAGTGAAATTGCTAAATCTCCAGTTCCAGGCGGCAGATCAATCAACAGTAGATCTAAATCACCCCAGTAAGCATCTGAGAGCAACTGCTCTAGAACACGATGTAGTAGAGGGCCACGGTAAGCAACAGCATCAGCGCGCTCTGGTTTAAACATTTCCATCGAGACGACTTTTACACCATAAGACTCAAGTGGAATAAACATCTGATCAATCGCGGTCGGACGTTGCCCCATTAAACCCATCAATCTGGGTATTGAGTGGCCATATACATCCGCATCCAAGATTCCTACACGTAACCCTTTGCGCGCTGCAGCAACCGCCAAATTAGTGGTGAGCGAGGATTTTCCAACTCCTCCTTTTCCAGAAGCAACTCCAACGACGCGAGTAAGTGATTCAGGTTGCGCAAAAGGAATAAATTTTTCACGGCCGCCGCGTAATAACTTCTTCACATTGTTGCGCTGTTCCTCATTCATGACTCCAAATACAACTTCGACCATCGCTATTCCAGAGACTTTGGATACCGCTTCAGTGATATCGCCGCGCAACCTATCTTGCATGGGACATCCCGAAATTGTTAAGAGAATCTTGAGTTTTGCTACACCTTGAGTAATTTCTACGGCTTCGACCATCCCGAGCTCGGGAAGTGGGCGATGGAGTTCAGGGTCAGAGACTGTTGCTAGCGCAGCGTTAACTTGCTCAAGCAACTCGGGTGAGTTGGTCATGGCAAGTCTGGGTCAATCTTAGCTTTGAACTTTGGTGCTCTCTCTGCCGCATCTACTTCATCTAAAGCGTTTGCAATGTGTTTCTTAATAAATGTTTTTGGCCGTAGATCTGAAGGAGAGAGGTCTTCAAATCCTGGACCAAGATTTTCGCGCAACTCGGTGGTTGCATTAGTGGCCAAAGCCCTGACCTTCTTGATCAACTTTGCCGCATCTACCGCTAACTGTGGAAGGCGCTCTGGTCCAACTAGAATTACGGCAAGAACGCCCAAGCCAAATATCTCACCGGCGCCAAAATCGAAGAACATAGTTGTTGATACTACTCTTTAATTAAAGATCCACGAGTTGATTATTTGCCTGCCGTGAGAGTCACGGTAGTGGTCGCAGTTACACCGTTTCTAATATAAGTAAGTGACACTTTGTCTCCAACGCTCTTAGCGCGAATAGCCACAATTAACTCTTCTGAGGTATTGATTGTTCGACCATCAAATTTAGTAATGAGATCTCCAGCCTTGAGTCCGGCCTTAGCCGCAGGTCCACCTGGCAAGATCGCCTTATCGTTTGTGGCAATTCGTGCGCCATCGCCTTCAAATTTCATATCAATAGAAACGCCAAGTACTGGATAAGTTGCCTTGCCGTTCTTAATCAATTGATCTGCCGTCTTGCGGGCTTGGTTGATTGGAATTGCAAAACCAAGACCAATTGATCCAGATTGAGCACCAAATGAAGAACCTAGAGTTGCAATAGCAGAGTTGACACCAATTACCGCACCGGTTGAATCAATTAGAGGTCCTCCTGAATTTCCAGGGTTAATTGCCGCATCGGTTTGAAGTGCATTTATAAATGAATTATCGCTGCCCGTTTCCCCTGCGGTTACAGCGCGATCTTTGGCGCTAATGATTCCGAGAGTAACCGTTCCAGAAAGTCCAAGCGGAGATCCAATTGCAATTACAGAATCTCCGACTGCAACTTTGTCGCTATCTCCTAATTGAAGAGCAATTAATCCAGTTGTTGCAATTTTTATCACTGCTAAATCATAAGAAGCATCTCTTCCAATGATCTTTGCCGAATACTTTTGGCCATTGTTAAGCGTCACATCGATATCGCCGTTATTGGTTGCAGCTTCCGAAATGACGTGATTGTTGGTCAGGATGTAGCCGTTGCTTTCGATAACAAAACCAGTTCCAGTTGAGCCACCATCCTGTGAGCTCGCTTCAATTGATACCACCGATGGAATTACTCGCTGGGCCAAGTCAGCCACTGATCCGGGTGGGCGCTCCACCGAATTTGTTACACGCGAGAGGTTAATTGATTGGCCAAATAGCGAACCGGATGATGAAGCGCCAAAAATTGCACCTACAAGACCTGCTACAAAGGCAAGCAGAATCGCATTTCCACGGGTAATGAAATTCGCCTTACCGTTTCGGGAAGACGGCACCCACCACGGTGCAGAGTTTGGTCCACCAATTTGCGGAGAAGTCATTACGCCATCTTCCTATAACTTAGTTGCTAATAACAAACCATCGCCAGTTGGTATGAGTGAAACCACCCAATTCTCTGACTCCTTTTTCAATGATTTCCCAGATTCGCGAAGCGCTACCGTTTTTGGATCGCGCTGTGCGGGATCGGAAACTTTTGATCCACCAAAGAAATTATCTATTACAAATACGCCACCGCTGCGTAAGATGCGATGGGCTTCGGTAATTGCATAAGGCAAGTCTTCTGGATTGTGACGGAAGATAACTAGATCATATGCGCGATCTGCGAGTTTGTTCATCACATCCATAACTGGATTGGTAATCAACCTAAAACGTGCAGGTGCAATTTCCGCATCCGCAAACGCCGCCTTTGCGATATTACTATGTTCCATTTCGTCATCAATTGAAGTCAAAGTTCCACTGGCCAACATTCCCTCTAAAACCCAAAGCGCACCGACGCCTGAACCAGTTCCAATTTCAACTACTGATTGCGCTGAAAGATTATGTGCCAAATGTTTTAAGAAAGCGCCGGCTCCAGAAGTCGCGTCGATGGCGCCAATTTCTTCACCGCGGGCACGAGCGCTCTTCTTAATTTCATCTTCAGCGATAAAAGTCTCCGCGTAAGAATGTGGGTCGATCATCATGAGAGAGATGTTAGCCATTCGATCAGCAATCGCACGCCGAAACCAGTACCGCCTTTAGGGTTTTCTCCAGAATCACTTTCGCTGCGCGCAACTCCTGCAATATCGAAGTGAACCCAGGTGCGATCGCCCGCAAAGTGCTCTAGGAATAACGCTGCAGTGACTGAACCGGCGCTGAAGTGTTTTTTAGATGTGATGTGGCTCAAATCTGCGATTGGGCTTTCCAGCGCTTCCTTGTAGTCATCTACTAACGGCATATGCCAAACGCGATCACCAGATCGCTCGCCCGCTTCTGAAAAACTCTTGGCAACTTTCTCATCTCGCGTATACATCGCCGCATGTTGTCTTCCTAGGCCAAGAGTTGCCGCGCCAGTAAGTGTTGCAATATCAATTAAGTAATCTGGGTTTAAATTTATATCGGCATAAGCCAAACCATCGGCAAGTACTAAACGACCTTCGGCATCTGTATCCAAGACTTCAACTGTCTTACCGCCGTAATGTGTAATTACATCACTGGGGCGCTGCGAAGTGCCAGATAAAGCATTTTCAGCCAGCATCATCAACACAGTGACTTGAACTTGCGGCTGGAAATATGGAAGTGCCGAAATCGCTCCTAGAGCAGCAGCAGAGCCAGCCATATCCGATTTCATCGCCGTCATAAACTCGTAAGGGCGTTTTAGTGAAACACCGCCAGTGTCAAAGGTAATTCCTTTACCGACAATCACAACATGCGGAAGTATTCCGGCAGATTTCTTCTTACCTTTGGGGTGATATGAAATTTCTACAAAACGCGGTCCAGGCTTAGGTGAGGAATTGCCAACTGCGCGCAAACCACCGAATTCAGCTAATTCCTTTCCTGCTAATACCTTTATTTCTAGGCCGCTATCAGTGGCGATCTTTACCGCTTCATCGGCAAGCCAGAGTGGAGTTTTAATATTTGACGGCGTATGAATCAAATCTCTGGTGCGAGAAATTGCATTTGCAATTACAGATGCCGCATTAATGGGCTCTGGGTTCTCGGTATGAAATAGAAAGAGTGGGATTTCTTGGGTCGGTCCAGTTTTCTGATTCCAAATGTAAGCACCGAGTTGAACTGAGATGGCAAAGGCCTTTAATTGCTTTTCGTCAGAGACGCAGAGGGAAGCAATTGCTACCGCTTTGCCCCGACCTTTTCTTCCGAGCGCAGCGCCTGCTTGTCGAATTGCAGAAGTGGTTTCATCACCAAGTCCGATTAAGAGAATGCGATCGGCGGCAAATAAATTAGAGGAGACCGGTACTTCAAATATTTCGCCAGCTTTTCCAGTCGCAGCAAAAAATGCTAATTCATCACGCAGGTCAATCTCAAAAGTCTCTTCTAGTTTTTCAATTAAATTAAGGTGAGATGGAAAAGCGAACTCTGGCTTCTCATCTAACTCTGGGTTTTTACTAACTTGCGTAAATCCGATGGCAATTGATTGCGCATCTGCGAGCCCATTAGATAAAGATTTAAGGTCTACAGCGATCGGCTGGAGCACAAAAGTTACTTACTTCTTGATAAGTGCTACAGCTGCTTCAAGGGCGGCGCTGAGGTTATTTGCTTCTTGAGGGTTGAGTTCAACGACAAGACGTCCGCCACCTTCTAGAGGAATGCGCATTACTAGCGAGCGCGCTTCCTTGGTTACTTCCATGGGTCCATCACCGGTACGGGGTTTCATGGCTGCCATGGGGAGAACTCCTTTGATACATAAATGTCGGCCAGATTGCGCCGTTGGTTACTTAAGAGGAGAAGTATCTCGCAGAACTGGCTGAGTATGAAATCGGAGGCGAAATTAACCCATCCCAAGCAGGGCGGTAATGCGATTTTTTCCAGAGGCCATAACCGTAGAGACCGACTTTTCGGGAACTCCTAAAAGGGTGGCTATATCGCCAACTGCCATCTGGCGGAGGTAGTGAAGCGAGAGGATTATGCGCTCCTCCTCAGGCAACTGCGCCAAGGCCTCAGCCAAGGTAAGGGGCGCAGTCATAGCCCCAAGGTTACTCGCGAGGGCGCAGTGATGTGGAGAGGCGAGCCAATGAGATTCTCACCCCGACCCAGAGAAAGGGAGCAATTACCAGAAACTTTAAGCGAGAACACTCGATTGTCTCTGACCAATTGAATTTTGTTGATGTGGAGTTAATTGGCGACAGAACAAATGAACCAGTTCCTTTAAGAACTTTTCCCGTATGTACCACATCGCAAATTTCTGGTGGCTGCCACTTTGTGACAACCATGGTGTCCAAAAGACCGAGCGATGAAAACTTTGGATAGAACTTATAGAGCGGGCCGGTAAATGCCGAGATTGAAGTCCCTACTCCCTCGCGAATTTGCGAAGTAACCCAAACTTTTGTTTGCAACATCCACTTGCCTTGTGATTCCCAATCAGCAACTGCCGCCCACGCGTGTTCTTGAGAACATGGCAAGTCGATTGTGATTCTAAGTGTGTTAGACATACAAATGCACTACTTACCGCGCGAATTATTCGTTGCGTTATTTGCTGCGATATCCAAAGCCTGATCTACACTCTTTGCCCAATGTAAAAGTTCGCGTTGCCCTGGCTTCACAAAACCATTCTCTTCTAAATGATCAATCAAAGTTGCAAGAGGTGCGTATAAATCGTATGGATCCAAAACGATTACTGGTTTGTGATGAAATTTTAAGAACCGTCCCACCCAAATCTCGAAGAGCTCTTCCAGCGTTCCAATTCCTCCAGGTAGCGCAATAAATGCATCTGATAAATCTTCGATCATCGCCTTACGGTTACGCATTGAATCCACGATATGCAGTTCATCGCACTCTTTATCTGCAAATTCAATATCTACTAAACGCTGCGGGATGACTCCGATGGTTTTGCCACCCGTTTCGCGCGCACCCCGGGATACCGCTCCCATTGCTGAAATATGTCCTCCGCCTGAGACCAGTTCCCAAGAACGAGATGCGATTCCTGCGCCTAACGAATGAGCCAGATCGATGTATTTGGGATCGATGGCAAGGGATGAAGAGCAGTAAACGGCGATACGCATGTGGCAAAGGATAGGGGAAGGATAGGCGTTAGGCTTATCGCATGTCTGCTTCAAATAATTCACCGCATCTGGCATCCGGCCACGGAATCGCAACATATTCTGGAGATACGCTTTTAGATGTCTGGTTCCCAGAACCTGTTCTAGGAAGATCACAGAGTGCAAATAATTCAAAAGCACCTGCTGCCCTAATTGAACTTGCTGGCGTTGATGAAGTTAGAAAAGTTAGACGTGAAGTTATCTCAATTGAAATAGATCTAAATGTAGCGCCAACGAGTGCTGCCGATGCCTACTTGCGCCTTCACTTACTTTCTCATCGTTTAATCAAGCCACATGACGCGGTTATGGATGGAATTTTTGGACTGCTTGCGAATGTGGTTTGGACATCGGCTGGCCCTTGCGCTGTTGAAGGTTTTGAATTAATTCGCGGAGCGCTGCGCCACAAATATGGCCACATCACAGTATTCGGTATCGATAAATTCCCACGGATGGTCGATTACGTAATTCCGTCTGGAGTTCGTATTGCAGATGCAGATCGCGTACGACTTGGTGCACATTTAGCACCAGGTACAACAGTTATGCATGAAGGATTTGTTAACTTTAACGCCGGGACTTTAGGAACTTCCATGGTGGAGGGTCGAATTTCAGCAGGTGTAGTCGTAGGCGACGGTAGCGATGTCGGAGGCGGCGCTTCAATTATGGGCACCTTAAGTGGCGGCGGAAAAGAAGTAATCTCAGTTGGTGAAAAATGCCTTCTAGGAGCTAACTCTGGACTTGGAATTTCACTCGGTAACAACTGCGTAATTGAGGCAGGAACCTATATCACTGCCGCATCAAAGGTAAAACTTCCAGATGGCGAAATTGTAAAAGCTGCTTCACTATCGGGTGCCAATAACTTGCTGTTTCGTCGCAATTCATTATCCGGTGGTTTAGAAGTTGTAATGCGTACCGGAACTTGGGGTGGTTTAAATTCCATCCTGCACGCTAACTAATTTAATTTAAACCAAGCTGAAGGTAGTTTGCTGCGGCTTCTAAAAGTTTCACCGCGAAGCACAGCAAATGATCCATCTGAACTAATCGCTTGAATTAGCGCAACCGAACCTGCTGGATTAATTGAGAGAACCTCCAATGACAGAACATCAGGTAAGGCAAAAACTTGAGCAATAACTACTTGAGGTAATTCTCGGGTCCATGAAGCAAAGCGTGGATTTAGCGCGGCATCAACGCTGGCGCTGTCAGGAACACTCACTGTGTAAGGGGTTGCAGTACCCCAAGCGTGTTCCGATGTTTCGGTTGTGCCACCCGATGATGATGAGAAGTAAGCAGTGATTGGACGACCTTCATAGGTGATTATCAAACCTGCGGTCCGATTAACTGCCGCCTTCCATATTTCCCCAAATCTTGGTTCGCTCTCCTTTGAATAACCGGCAAAGGTTTGATCACTGATGGTTGCGTATAAATGGCAATCACAAGCGGGGCGAATCTTTGTAGATTTTGCAATTGCATATGTTCTAGATGCAATTGCTTGCGCTTCTAGCGCCTGATCTGGCCAAGAAGAAGGCACTTCACTAATCCCCCAGAGATATTCATCTTGTAGGCGAACTGAGTTAATCAGCGCTATTCGCTTTCCTATTTTTTTATCTCTAATCACTTTAATTGAAATCTGACCGTGGCGATAACGTTTTGTAGCGCCAGCACTCGTTACAGATAAGACGGTAAAGGGGCCTTCTTGATAACGGGTCCCCGACCACCGAAGTGTGAAACTACCTCCAGATGTAATTGCTTTGGTGGTGGTTCCGCGGATGGTACTAATTGCAATTAGTCCATCAGTTAAGTTTAAATTCAGGAAAGTTCTGCTCGGAAAGGTAAGCAGTGGCGTAGCGGTTTGAGTCTCACCCAGCTCACCCTCATATAAATGCAGAACTGCGCCTTTTGAATCGCTTCTAAACTTCGCCGAAGTCAGTAAGTTTCCGATGTTTATTCTAAGAATTTGTGTATCAGTAACAGTCTCGATCATCGTGCCTGTGTAGTAGTACTGCAAGATTGCGGTCGCAGATTCACCTGCTAGCGCTTTAGCTCTGGCACCGATCTGGCTCATTCCGACGCCATGGCCATAACCGCTTCCCTGAAATACAAAACTTGCCGGAACCGTCTCAGCATTGGCAGCATTTGGAAGGAAAGTAATCGGTGAGACAGCAATTGAGACTGCAATTGCAATCAGGGATTTTCTAAACATCCTCATTTGCTGCTGCGCTCTTTCCGACCTGCATAAATTCGCGATACTGCTTAATAACTTCCGAAGGATTTCCACGTGCCATTAACTTACCTTTATGGAGCCAGGCGACTTCATTGCAGACATCCTCAATTGTTGCCATAGCGTGGCTCACCAAAATTAGTGCGCGGTCAGCGGTGCGCAGCTCTTTAATGCGATTTAGGCTCTTCTCTTTAAAGTGTGCATCACCAGTACTGAGAGCCTCATCCACTATCAAAATATCTGGCTGCACCGTTGCCGCGACTGAAAATGCCAGACGCGCATACATGCCGGATGAATAAGTGCGCATTGGAGCATCTATTGCATCTCCTAACTCTGAAAACTCGGCGATGGCATCGAATTGATCATCGATTTCCTCGCGTGACATTCCGGCGGCAAGACCACCCAAGTAGACATTTGCACGTCCTGTCATAGAAGGGTTAAACCCAACACCGAGAGCCAAGAGCGTGCTAACTGAACCGTGAACTTCAATGCGACCTTGCGTCGGAGGAACGATTCCTGAAATAACGCGCATCAGCGAAGATTTGCCAGCGCCATTAGATCCAATAACTCCGAGCACTGTTCCGTAATGAACATCGAGGTTAACGCTATTTAGCGCGTTAACCACTCGAGTATGTTTGTTAGAACGCCCAATCGTTTTTAGGCGCGCTTTTAACGTTGGTCGCTTAACAATCGACGTCTTATAGGTAAGTCCAACGTTCTGCACCGAAACTGCAAGACCATTTTTTGGGTGAATTGAATTCTGTGAATTAGAGGCGGACAGCGAAATCACGCTCCCTAGATAGGAAGAAATAAGTACCCACAAAAAATATTAATAACGCCCAAATAAGTGCATGCGCTAACGAGAATAGATCTGGGGTTTGGGCATAGACCATCACCTGTGACCAAGCATCGAGCAGATAGAAAATAGGGTTTATTATTTCAAAACGCTTTAATTCGTCCGTTAGATCACTTGCCTGATAGAGAATCGGAGATAAGTAAAGAAGGCTACGAGTCATGTAAGGCAGGAAACTTGCGATATCTCGGAAATAAACGTTGATGCAAGAGATTAAAATCGCCATCCCAAGTCCCATCAATAAAGCGATGAGTAATACTGGTATCGCCCAAAACATATTCCACGAGTAATCTAGGCCTAGCGCTGTTCTCATAATAAAGAAGATAAATAGAGTGGGTATAAATTTAAATAAGGCAATTACTGATGCAGATATTGGGAGCATCACACGTGGGAAGGCAGTATTTAAAATCAAACGTTGGCCAGCAGTAATTGATTTAACGCCACCGCTTAAGCTATTGCTGATCAAATAAAATAGAAAGAGGCTGGCTGTTAGGTGACCGTATCGAGTGGCATCGCTCTGACCACCGATGATGTAGATCAGTAGAAAGTAAACGCCTGAAAGCAGCAGCGGATTTAATACCAGCCAGAGTTGGCCAAATACCGAGCCATAGTTTTGTTCACGTAGTTCAGATCGAGAAAACTCTGAGATAAACGAGCGGCGCGCCCAAAGTGAGCGCAGGTATGAACCCAACGGCGGCATGCCAGCGCGAAAGGGTTCGTAAACGGTTACAGGAGCGCTCATATGGGTTAAGGCTACCGCAGCGTTTTAGTTGAGGTGATGAACCCCGCGCCCCAAGCGAAATGCATTGTTGGAATTATCGCCAGAAGTGAAAAGAATTCACGAATTGACCACGAAATCAGTGCAGCAGATAGCCCTACAAAAACTCCATAAACAACCACTGGAATATAGAGAATCGGATGTATCAAAGATCCACCAATGACTGAAGTTACACAACCTAGAAGAGTTGCCGGTGGAGCTAAATAACGTAAATTAATTGTTCCACTATGACTACGTGAAACAACTCTTCGCCAAGTTCCATACTGAAAATATTGTGTTGCTAACTTTCTTAAATTTGGGCGCGGACGATATGTGACTTGAAGTCTGGGATCAAAGTAAATTACTCCACCATTTTTACGTAAGCGAAAATTTAACTCCCAATCCTGTGCGCGGGTATATCTCTCATCAAAACCACCGGCTTGGTTAATTGCTTCACGTTTAAAAGCTCCGAGATACACAGTGTCAACTTCTCCGGCTTCTCCACCAGTGTGAAAACGAGATGCTCCAACCCCCAATGGACTACGCATGGCACGAGCAACTGCCTTTTCAAATTTACTTACTCCCTCTGCCGCCATAACTCCACCAACATTTACGGCGCCTGTCTTTTCAAGAATTTCCACAGCCAAAGTTAGATAATTTTGTGGAATTTTTGCATGGCCATCAACGCGAACAATTATTGGGTGCGTGGATGCAGCTACCGCTAAGTTGAGCCCCGCCGCCGTTTTACCAGAAGGGTTAGCCACCAATTTAACTCGCGGATCTCGGCCAGATAGCGACCTGGCAATTTCATCTGTGCGATCGTGCGAAGGACCGAGGGCAAGAATTATTTCAAACACCCCGCGATAATCCTGGGAAAGGATTGCGGATATTGATTCTTCTAAGTGCGCTTCTTCATTTAGAACGGGAAGGATCACGCTAACTGCTGGTGAGACAGATAACTCGCCCATAGATGTCGACATAACCCCTCTACGCTATCGCCCAAGTAGAGTTCGTATGTGAAATCGACGCGAGCAATAAAGGTTATTACATCACTTTCTGTGGGTGTAGTTGCTCTCGCATCGCTATCTTGGATCGGCTTAGGGCAAGTAAGCGGCAGGATCGATCGCATCAGCGTCTTCTCTGGCCTAGATAATCGCCCTGAGAAAACATCTAAAGCCCTTAACTATTTATTGGTTGGTTCTGATACTCGTGAAGGTCTAACCAAAGAAGAGATGAAAGCCCTACGTGTTGGAAGCACTAAGACTGCCGCCGGCGGAAGATCTGACACGATGTTGTTGGTACACATCAGCAAGAAACGCGATAAAGCATTTCTGGTCTCACTTCCACGTGATTCGCTCGTAACAATTCCTGCCCATTTGAGTACTGATGGAAAAACACAGATTCCTGATCGAGAAAATAAGTTAAATGCCGCCTTCGCATTTGGTGGCGCACCACTTCTTATCGAAACCATTGAACGTGCCACAAATCTACAGCTTGATCACTACATCGAAGTAAGTTTCGCCGGTTTTGCTGGAATCGTAAACGCTCTTGGTGGAATTGAAGTTTGTACCAAGGTAGATATCGATGATCCGAAGAGCCACTTAGTCTTAAGTGCGGGTACCCATACCCTTGATGGAATCGAAGCGCTTAAATATGTCCGTACGCGTGACTTTGATGGGCGCGGCGATATCGGTCGCATGCAACGTCAACAACAATTTATGAGTTCAGTAATTAAGAAGGCAACTAGTACTGGAGTACTTCTAAATCCAATCAAATTAGTTAACTTCATGAATGCCGCGATTTCTACCGTGAAAATGGATGAAAACTTAAGCAAGGACGATTTATTGGAATTGGCAAAACAGATGCGCGGACTTTCTTCGGGAAATGTTCGTACCCTGACAGTTCCGTTAACGACCGCAAACGGCAGACATCCCACCGCAGGATCAGTTGTTATTTGGGATCCAGTGTTAAGCGCGGATTTATGGACGAGAATTCGTGATGATGCAGCGCTAGTGGATGAAGTAACACCATCTCCATCAGCAAGTTCATCATCACCTGCCAAGCCAGTTATTGTCGATAAATTTAAGACGCGTACCGCAGCGGAAAATCCGTGCGGGGAAATCAAATAGAAGGTGCTTTAGACTAAAACCCTATGAAACTCTCAGTTATCGGTTGTGGCTATCTTGGAGCCACTCACGCAGCTTGTATGTCATCACTTGGATTTGAAGTTGTAGGCGTTGATACCGACCAGCACAAGGTAGATCTTCTCTCTCGTGGCGAACTCCCATTTTATGAACCAGGTTTAGATACCTTGCTTGCAGCAGAGATGAAGACTGGGCGACTCTCATTTACAACAGATTTTTCAGCAGTTGCTGATGCCGATGTTCACTTTATCTGTGTAGGAACTCCGCAGAGCAAAGATGGTCTTGCCGCCGATTTAACGTACGTGAAGTCATCGGTAGCTGCGATCGCGCCGCACTTAAAAGATGGCGCACTCGTTGTTGGTAAATCAACAGTTCCGGTGGGCACCGCCCAATCGCTGCGCGATATTTTGGCTACATCTGCACCACAGGCTGATTTAGCTTGGAACCCAGAATTCCTACGTGAAGGTTTTGCAGTAGAAGATACTTTGACTCCGAACCGCCTCGTGGTTGGCGTAGTTAACGATCGTGCCGAAGAGATTCTCAAAGAGGTTTACAAACCGATTATCGATCTTGGAACACCTTGGATCCGAGCCGATCTTCCGACTGCTGAACTTGTAAAGGTTGCGGCCAACTCATTTCTGGCAACGAAGATTTCATTTATCAATGCGATGGCTGAAGTTTGTGAAGCAGCCGGCGGAGATGTCACTGTGCTTGCAAAGGCGATTGGTTACGACCCACGAATTGGAAATCGCTTCTTACAGGCAGGTATTGGTTTTGGTGGCGGTTGCCTTCCAAAAGATATCCGTGCCTTTATGGCGCGCGCTCAAGAACTTGGCGCTGACCAGGCGCTGGAATTCTTACGCGAGATTGATGCCATTAACTTGCGTGCACGTCAACGCGTAATTGATGTTGTACGCGCTGATCTTTCTGATGATTTAACGCAATATAAAATTGCAGTACTAGGTGCGACATTTAAGCCCGATAGCGATGATGTCCGCGACTCCCCAGCACTTGATATCGCAGCTCAACTTCAAGCAGCGGGCGCAACAGTTGTTGTCCATGATCCAAAGGGCATTGAGCCAGCCCGCAAGCGTTTCCCAAACCTTGATTTCGCCGAGAAAGTTACCGATTGTGTTAAAGGTGCCGATGCCATCCTCCACTTAACAGAGTGGAAGGAGTATCGCGAAATAGATCCATCAGTTGTCGGTCAACTCGTCAAATCTAAATTCCTGATTGATGGTCGCAATATGCTTGATCGCGACAAGTGGCGTGCGGCAGGTTGGCGCGTTCATGCACTTGGCCGTACGGATTAAAATTTAAAAACCAGTTTTTTGATTGCGGCGGGCGCTTAAATTCGCACCCTTTGCTTTAGCCTCTTCGCGGATATCTGATAATTGCGCTTCTACTTTTTTTGCCACACTTGCATCAGAAGAGCCGATTATGCGCGCGGCGAGAAGCCCGGCGTTCTTGGCGTTATCAATTCCTACAGTTGCAACTGGAATGCCACCTGGCATTTGTACTATTGAAAGTAGTGAGTCCATACCGTCTAAGTTCTTAAGCGAGACTGGAACACCAATAACTGGAAGCGTTGTAAGCGAGGCGACCATTCCGGGTAAATGTGCTGCTCCCCCTGCACCAGCGATGATTACTTTGTAACCCTTTGTCGCTGCAGACTTTGCAAACTCAACCATTTCCTCTGGCATGCGATGGGCCGAGACCACATCGGCGGTATAACTAATGCCGAATGAATCAAGGGCTTTCGCCGCTTCTTCCATTACCGGCCAATCAGAATCTGATCCCATGATGATTGCTACATCACTCATCGATTTCTCCGCTCATATAGTCGCGCGCGTGGGCGATGACTTCAGTCAATTCTAGAAGGTTTTCGCCTACAACGGTAACGTGTCCAACTTTTCGCCCTTTGCGGATCTCTTTTTTGTATTGATGGAACTTTAGATTTGGATTGCGCGCCATTAAATGCAGGTACGGGCGATACATATCAGACTTATCTCCGCCCAAGATATTTCCCATAACTGCGTAAGGGGCAACCATTGCAGGATCTCCCAGCGGCAGATCGAGTATGGCGCGTAAGTGTTGTTCAAATTGGCTGGTCTTTGCGCCTTCGATAGTCCAGTGGCCAGAGTTATGTGGGCGCATTGCAAGTTCGTTTATAAATAACTCATCCCCTTTCACAAACATCTCAACCGCCATGACGCCAATTAAGGCAAGGTCGTTCGCAATTGATAGCGCAAGGTGTTGCGCCTTCTCAGCCAGCTCTGAAGAGAGTTTGGGAGCTGGTGAAATAGTGCTGGTGCAGATGCCATCTGATTGAATGGTTTGGGTTGGCGCCCAAGTAACTGCCTGGCCATGTGCTGAACGTGCAACCATTACTGCAATCTCAAAATCGAATTCAACTAACTCTTCAATTAATAGCTGGGGTATCTCGTTTAATACTTCATCTAAATCATCGTGGTTCTTGATCTTCCAAACCCCGCGGCCGTCATATCCCCCACTAATACTCTTTGCAATAAATGGGAAATCTAACAAGTTATCACCATCGTTAATTACTTTCCATTTCGGCGCTGGATATTTAGAAAGTCGCTGTCGCATCAGCGCTTTATTCTGTGAAAACTGGAATGAATCAGAAGTTGGGAAGACTTTTACGCCGGCTGCTTCTAGCCCTTTTATGATTGCTAGTGGCACGAGCTCATGTTCAAAGGTTACGAAATCGCAGTTCTTAGCGAAATCCTTTAGCGCTTCGAGGTCGCGGTAATCACCGATTACATGCGGGGCTATTTGTGCTGCGCTATCTGTAGGGCTCTCGGCGAAAAGTAGGAGATCAACTCCAAGTGCTTCTGCCGGAGCTACCGTCATTCGAGCGAGTTGGCCAGCGCCGATGATGCCGATAGTAGGAAAACGCTCGTTCACGCCTCTATCGTAGATGAACTACATCTCCAACGTTAACCTCGGTGCCATCTTTAAGAATTAGCACACCTTGTGCGGTGATTGAGACCGCTTCACCCTCAATTGAATCTCGTCCAAGGACTTCAACTCGTACCTGGCGACCGAGGGTCGAACATACCTGGCGATACTTTTCTAGAAAGTCACCTCCCGAATCCCATTCTTTAAAGAGATTCTCAAAGTGATTTAAAAAAGCGCTTAATATTAAATTTCGATCTAAAAGATTTGAATCGGCTAGCAACAGCGATGTCGCAGTTGGCACTGGAAGTTCATCAGTGCTCATTGCAACATTTAGCCCAATTCCGACAATTACTCCTTCGCCGATTTGTTGAGCTAGTAAACCTGCAACTTTCTTATCGCCAATTAAAATGTCGTTTGGCCACTTGAGGTTTACTTTTTCTGCCAATTGATCAGTAATTACTTCACGCATAGCGAGAGCCGCTAAGAAAGAGATAAAACCCCAATCGCTTACTGCGCGCTTCGGTGCAATGTAAAAAGAAAATAAGAGCGCACTCTGTGGTGGCGCTTCGAAAGTTCTATCTAGTCGACCGCGTCCATTACTTTGAAATTCCGCTGCAATTACTTCACCAGATTTTGCTACTGAAGCGTTAACTAACTCTGCGAGATCACTTTGTGTGGATGCAGTGAGATCAACCACGCTTACCCGCCAGTACTGCGAAATTTTTCCGTCGATGATCGACTTATCTAGTGGCGCTCTTGGCGCTTGGCTACCCACGACTAGTACCGTAGAGCCATGAGCC
>CAZKNQ010000002.1:0-20352 GCA_964554225.1 uncultured Candidatus Planktophila sp. | reverse complement strand
GTTAATAAAAAGATGAGCGAGATAACTATCGTTATGAGCGGAGCCGGTGCTGCCGGAACTGCAATTGCCCGCTTATTAACTAAGAGTGGCGCCACAAAGATTATTGCTTTTGATAAAGATGGGTGTGTTACTGCTGGATTTGATGGAAAGATTTCTGACGCGATGAAGGGTGCTGACGTATTTATCGGAGTCAGCGCTCCAAATGTATTGACCGAAGAAGATATTGCTGGAATGGCTAAAGGTTCTATTGTCTTTGCACTGGCCAATCCAGATCCAGAGATTGATCCAGTTATCGCCCGCAAATATGCAGCGGTTGTCGCAACGGGGCGAAGCGATCAACCGAATCAAATAAACAACGTGCTCGCCTTCCCCGGAATTTTCCGTGGATTACTAGATGCCAATGCCCACAAAATTACTGACGAACTTCTGATTGCAGCAGCTGAAGCAATTGCATCTTGTGTATCGGAATCTCAATTAAATGCCTCATTTATTGTTCCTAGCGTTTTCGATTCACAAGTCGTCGCAAAAGTGGCAGCAGCAGTCAAAAAGAGCGTGTAAATGGAACTTGCAGCATCGTTTGATTCACAGCTCTCTACGCTTGCACCATTTATCTTCTATGTAGTCGTTGCCGGAATCGTATTTATTGAGACCGGGCTACTCTTTGGATTCTTCTTACCTGGTGATTCGATTCTCTTTAGCGCTGGACTGGTTGCTGCCATTCATGGAAATATAAATATTGTAATTCTGGTAACTGCAATATTTCTCGCCGCATTCTTCGGAGATCAAGTTGGATTTGTGATTGGCCGTGTCGTTGGTCGTCCTTATTTAGATAAGCGCGACTCGGCTCGTGTCCAAAAAATGGTTAAAAAAGCTGAAATTTTCTATGAAAGAAATGGCTGGTGGGCTGTTGTCGCTGCGCGGTTCTTCCCATGGATTCGTACATTTGTTCCACCGATTGCAGGTACAGCCAAAATGAATTACTACAAATTTTTATCAGCAAATGTTGTTGGTGCTTTTTTATGGGGGGTAGGTATAACTTTAGCCGGTTACTACGCAGCATCTATTCCTTGGGTAAAAAATTTTTCCTACGCTCTCGCTGCCTTCTTTATTGGCGCTTCATTAGTTTCGTTCTTCGCGAATTACCTACGCCACCGACAACCACGCCCAGATAAGTCATAAGTATTCCCGTTACCAAGTAAGCGCTGACTTGAACTCCCTTTGTTGGAGAGTAAAGATCAATTAGTAAAGATCCAACGAGTTGTCCACCAACGCTAATCAAAGTAAATGTCAACACACCTAAGTGCTGAACAATTGTTGATGTAAATGCGATGTAGATAACCCCAATTGTTCCACCGGTGTACATCCACCATGGTCCAGATGGAAGAGCAACAATCTCCACTTGAGTTACCAGCGCTGCAATCACTAGAAACACCAACAAGAAGGTTGTTCCCATGATGAAGTTAAGCAAGGAAGTCGTGAAGCTTTGCTGGGTACTCTCGTTTATCTGTCCATTTAGCGCTCTTTGAACACCGACTATTGCTCCCGCAAAAACACCGAAGAAGACTGCAAAGAGTGAGAGATTTTGTGCATCAATTCGATCAAATACCGATACCAAAACGGCAAATACAGTCACAAAGGCGGCTAGCACTCGTCGCTTGGTAATCGCTTTCTTGCCACCTCCAGTTAGCCCGATTCGGTCAACGAATAGCGAGGAAGCAGTTTGACCTGCAATAGATGCCACTGAATAAATAGCGACTCCGACAATCGGAACCACCTGAGTTTGAAATGCAACAAAACTTCCGCCGAGCATTCCTGCAAAGAGAGTCCAGATAGGAATTTCCTTCTTTGCCACTGCGCTCTTTAGGTTGCGAATACCCTGCTTTATCGCTGGATTAAATACCGCGATCACCGAAATCACTATTAGGCCAGAGCCGAATGAAACTAGGGCTGCCTCAATTGGATTTCCCATGCGATGAGAGAGCTCACCGTTGGCGCGCGCTTGCAGCGCAATCATTACGCCTGAGATTGCCGCCAAAAAATTTAGACGGGGATTACTTTTATTCACTACTTATGAGTGCCAACAAATTCACGCTTATCTGCGATCCAGTCCATCAAAGCGAAGAGAACGCCAGAAATCACAAAGGTAAGGTGGATAGCAATTCGCCAAATAGTTCCTTCGCCGACTTCTGCCTCACCCGCTAGTCCAATGAAATCTTTGAGAAGTTCAATAACCGAGATAGCAACTAGAGAACCGATTAACTTAATCTTTAGGCCGCTGAAATCAATGGTTCCCATCCAGTGAGGGCGGTCCTTAGATTCTGTTGCAATATCAATCCGCGAAACGAAGTTTTCATAACCAGCAAAGATAACCATCAGGATCAAGTTAGCCAATAACGTTAAATCTAGTAGCGCCAAAAGAGCCAAAGTAAATTCGCTGGCGTTCATATCGGCGGTCTTCTCTGCCAAGTGCCAAAACTCAATTACAAAGCGGTAAGCCAGTAGCGCGAGAGCGCCAACTAAACCTAAGTAGAGAGGTGCAAGAAGGAAGCGGCTGCGAAAAAGAATCGCCTCAACGGCATGTGATATTTGGCTCATAGTTTTATTTTAACTCAAAGGCCAAGTTGAAGGGTTATTTCCAACCATTCTTCTTCACGGGAGTTGAGTTCTGTGCGCTGGGTTTCAAGTTCTTGACTGATTCGAATCAACTCTGCCGGGTCAAAAGCGGCGCTTTCTTGTGCACTTTCAAGTTCGGTGATCTTCTCTTTTGCTTTCTGAATCTGTCTTTCAACGCGCACTAGATCCTTTTTTAACTGGCGCACTTCAGCTGCTGAAGATTGCGGTTTTTCTTTTGTTACTTCGACAGGCTTTAGCAGAGACTGTGCTCGTTGTTCGAGGTATTGATCAACGCCCCGAGGAAGATCTCGTAACTCTTTATCCCCAAGCAATCCGACGAAGCGATCGCATACTCTTTCTAAGAAGTAACGATCGTGCGAGATAACTATGAGAGTTCCGCCATAACTATCTAGGAGATCTTCAAGTTCAGTTAAAGTTTCAATGTCGAAATCGTTTGTTGGTTCATCAAGTAATAAAACATTTGGGGAATCCATTAACAAGCGCGTTAGTTGCAAGCGGCGCTTTTCTCCGCCAGATAAATCTCCCACAGGTGTCCATTGTGAGTCTCTATCAAATCCTAGGCGTTCACAAAGTTGCGATGCTGAAAGCGACTTGCCATTTCCAAGTTCAATATGTGAAGCCACTTTTTCCACCGCTTCTAGAACTCGCCAAGTTGGATTTAACTCATCGAGATGCTGGGTGAGAAAGGCGGCCTTAACGGTTACTCCAGTAACGAGTTTTCCAGCATATGGTGGAATTTCTCCTGCCAGCGTGCGCATTAAAGTTGTTTTACCAGCGCCGTTTACTCCAACGATTCCAATGCGATCACCAGGACCCACGTTCCAGTAAAGGTCATCGATTAACTCTTTCTCACCAGCGCGAATTTGCGCATGGTGCGCTTCGTAAACAGTGTTACCCAATCGGTTTCGAGCAAACTTCAAGAGTTCACCTTGATCACGAGGTGCGGGTTCCTCGGCGATCAAAACATTAGCCGCATCAACTCTAAATTTTGGTTTTGTCGTGCGTGCAGGTGCGCCGCGACGCAGCCAGGCTAACTCTTTCCGTATCAAATTATTTCGACGCGCATCCATGGCACTTGCTTGGCGCGAACGTTCTGCCTTAGCCAAAACAAATGCTGAATAACCACCGTCATACTCTTCTACTTTTCCGCCAACTACTTCCCATGTTCTATCAGTGACGGCATCGAGAAACCAACGATCGTGGGTAATCACTAAGACAGCCAGATTCTTCCGGTTGTTTAAGTGCTCTGCTAGCCAAGCAACGCCCTCCACATCCAAGTGGTTCGTAGGTTCATCCAACAAAATGAGATCGAGATCATCAATAAGGAGCTTTGCTAATCCAACGCGACGTTTTTCGCCGCCAGAAAGTGTGGCAAATTTTCTTTCGAATAATTGATCATCAAATCCGCCGAATAGCCCTGTAAATACTTCGCGGATTCCAGAATCGCTTGCCCATTCGTGTTTTTTCTTATTGCCGATGACGACATCACCAACGGTTGAATTTGGATCAGCTTTATCTACTTGGGAAAGTAACCCGATTTTCACGCTATTAGCTTTTGTTACGCGGCCTTGATCTGGTTGCTCAACTGCTGCAATTATCTTCATCAATGTACTTTTGCCCGAACCGTTACGACCAACGATTCCGATGCGATCGCCCTCAGAAACTCCGAGCGAAACTCTTTCTAGCAGCACTCTAATATCAAAGGCCTTGGAGACCTCTTCGATGTTTACAAGATTGCGCGCCACGATAGGAGAGCGTACCTTTCAACTATGAAAGCCACTGACCGCCAATTTGCTATTGATCTTGACGAACGTGATCCATTAGCTCGCTTCCGTTCACAATTTGTGATTAGCGATCCAAATATCTGTTATTTAGACGGTAATTCACTCGGTCGTTTGCCCCTTTCAACTATCGAAGCGGTAAATGTCTTTATGCGAGATGAGTGGGGTCCTGAAGTTGTTACTGGTTGGGGTCATTGGGTTGATGAGGCGCAACCAACTGGAGATCTGATTGGGCGTGCAACTCTTGGAGCGGCGGCTGGGCAAGTCTTGGCGTGCGATACAACCTCAGTAAATTTCTATCAGCTGGCACTGGCTGCAATTAACGCTCGCCCTGGACGTAGAACGATAATCACTGATGCGGCAAATTTTCCAACAGATCGCTACATACTTGAAGGAATTGCCAAGCAGTTAGACCTCAACTTAATAATTATTGATAACGAAACACCAGGTAAAGCTGAGCATGAGCGAATTACCCCAGAAATCTTGGAGCCGTTCCTAAGTGATGATGTTGCGCTCGTAACTCTCGAAGTAATTCAGTATCGCTCTGGTGCACGCAATGACATCAAATCTTTAACCGACTTGGTCCGCAAACACGGTGCGCTAATGCTTTGGGATGCCAGCCATGCAGTGGGCGCAATCGAGATGGAATTTGATAAGAATGGCGTTGATATCGCAGTTGGTTGCACCTATAAATATGGAAACTCAGGTCCTGGTTCACCTGCCTGGCTTTATGTAAATAAAAAAGTACAAGCCGAGCTACAAGTTCCAATTCAAGGCTGGTTCTCGCAAGCCGATCAATTCGCAATGGGTCCAGTATTTGAAAAGGCTGACGGAATTCGCGGTTTCCAAATCGCTAGTCCTTCTCTTATCGGTTTACGTTGTATCCAGAGCGCCTTCACGATGATCGAAGAAGCCGGCATTGGCGCTATATCTGAAAAGGCCGCAATTGGTACCGAGTTGATGATTCAACTTTATGATGCCTGGCTGGCTGCACTTGGATTTACATTGCTAACTTCACGAAACCCCAAAGAACGCGGTGGACATATTTCTCTTGGCCATCCAGATGCGGCGCGGATTTGTGTTGCGCTGCGCGAATTTGCAGATGTTATTCCTGATTACCGCACACCAGATTCAATACGATTAGCCATAGCACCACTACCGACTTCTTATGTTGAAGTTTGGGATGGATTTGCCCGAATACGTGACTTAGTTTCATCACGCCAGTACGAGAAGATTACGACTACAGATTCGCGTGTGACATGAGCGAGCAAGATTTCGATTCTGCACTTACCTACACCTCGTACCTGGCAGTCGATGAACTTTTAAAGCTGCAAAAGCCACTATCTAAAAGCACGGATTCTGAAGGTCCAGAGCATGACGAGATGTTGTTTATCATCATCCACCAAAGTTATGAACTCTGGTTTAAACAATTAATTCATGAATTTGAGGCTGCGGCGAAGTCGCTCGAGGCCGGAGATACTCATCGCTCGCTAGCAATTCTGGGGCGTATTCGCACGATCCTTAAAGTCTGTGTTACACAGGTTGATATTTTGGAAACCATGACTCCTTTACAGTTCAATGCATTCCGCGGATATCTATCATCATCAAGTGGTTTTCAATCAGCGCAATTTAGAAAAGTTGAAGCGCTCTTAGGCCGCAGAGATTCCAAGATGGCTGCGCACCTCCCTCTAGATATTCAAGAGGAAATTCTCGAAATCACTTCACGTAATTCGATCTGGGATTCAACGCTTGCATACCTAGCAAAACGTGGACATAACATCCCAGTAGAAATTTTGGATAGAGATAAAAGCAAGCAATACCAATCAAGTTCACAAGTGCTCGAAGTGTTACTGGAAGTACACCGCAGCGATCCTGAGTCTGCAATGGTTTGTGAGCGATTAGTAGATATCGATGAAGGACTGCAGGAGTGGCGCTATCGCCACGTAAAAATGGTGGAACGAACTATTGGCCACAAAGCAGGCACAGGTGGCTCTGATGGCGTTAAATACCTGGCAAGTACTTTATTTAATCCGGTCTTTAAAGATCTCTGGGAGATTCGATCACAGTTTTAAGTCTGTTTACTTTGGAAGTCCCGCAATAACTATCTCGGAGAGTTCTTTTCGGGTTCGTGGGGCAAGTTCTCTCTCTGCCGCAGGACCCTCTAGTTTCTCGGGCACATCCTGCTTGCCAATAGCAATTACGACTACTGAAGTTAAGTCAGGTGCCATCGATAAAACTTCTGCACTCTGAACCCGATCAAAACCTGTCATTTGGTGGGCGACAAAACCCCTGTGGTGAATTTCAAAAACCATCTGTGAGACTGCAAGGCCGCAGTCATATTGATAATCAACATTTAATGTCCCATCATCTTTAGTTGTCTTAGCCGCAACAGTTATAAGCGCCGCAGCGTTCTTGGCCCAAGATTGATTAAATGGAACTAAAGTTGAAAGTGTTTTTGCGAAAACCTCATCTCCGCTTCGACCAACAAAGAAGCGCCAAGGCTGACCGTTAAATGCCGAAGGTGCCCATCGGGCAGCCTCAAGAATCGCAATTAAATCCTGATCAGTTAATGGAACTTCTGGATTCAAAGAACGTGGACTGCGACGAGTCGCAATTATTTCGTGGATTGGTTGTGACGTCTCTGCTCTCATGAGTCGAGAGCCTAACCGTAAACGCTATAACTTTCCTGTTGAATATAAATAAAGGATTACGATAATTGAAATAACTGCAGCTCCTGCAATCAATGCAAATTGCGCCCACTTCGGTATTCCAACTTTGTCAGCAGCTTTCTGTGCATAACTTCTGGTATGGACCATTACTCGTGCAGCCCAGGCAAATTCAGTCGCTAATATTCCTAATCCTGCTAAGACAATTAATATTCCAGGACCAGGTCCAACTAACGCGATTGCACCAAAGACTGTTATTAATCCGCCAAATAGCCCGATTATTATCCGCCAGACAAGACGGCCGATTGGTGTTTTCTTAAACCAAGTTCTGATCTTCATTTTTTAGTTATTCTTTCAATTAGATTCCCATAAGCTGCTTCGGCTATTTCTTCACGTCTTTTTTTATAACTTGCAGATGCTCCCGTTATCATATGTTCAAATCGCCTATTTCCTTTAATTAAAGGGTGAAGATCTTTGGCGGTATTTTCTTCTCCCCAAATTGGGGGTTCTTCACGAGTTGATTGAACTAATGTGTGTGGACGTAATTTGCGATAAACGAGTGCAAGTCTGCGCAGACCAAGGTATGCAACATGACGTAAGCCGCGGTTTAAGTGCTCTTGAATATTTAAGCGAATAAAGGTGGCTCGAGATGGACGAACCGGTTCTTTCGCAGTTGCCAGGTCGTAGAGAATTTTTGCAATTTCTGCGCCACCAGTTGTATCAGGAAGTTCTGCACATTTAGCGCTTAACGCCGCCCTAACCTCTGGGTTCTGTAGTTCACGCACCTTCGCAGAAATATCCGCTAAATCTGCTTGATCGGCGCGAAGTGCAAAGCCGAAGTCGTGGCACCACTTTGCACGAGCATCTTGATCATCAGTACCACGGATATTTGAGACAAAGACCGTTGGCACCAACGCTGGCAAGAGTTCGTGAACACCGTTGTAGCCAGTCGCGCAGACGCTGGCATCAAATGCGTGCAGAACTTTTGCCAGTGGGAAGTAGCGAACGACTCGGATATCCAGCCCTACTGGAGCCAGCGACTTTCCCTCTTTATCAAGTGGTTGCTTAGTCAGAATCACCTGCAAATCTTTCCAACCTAAGAGACCTGAGAGCGCAGCGGTCATCTTCTCGTTGACATCGTTATCGCCGGTTCCGAGCTGCACCAAGACCGCAGGGCGATTTAGATCCAAGCCCAAGATGCGCCGTGCTTCATCGCGGCTAAATGCGGTTGTCTTATCAAAAAGCGAAACAGGGGAAGTGAGCGTTGCATCTTTGCGATTTGCAGTTGGTCCAAAATCATATGCACGCGCAATGTCACCTGGTTCAACGATGTGATCCATCATCTTGGATTGCAAACCTAGAACAAATCTCTGCGGCTTCTTTTGCCAGAGGCCACGACGAACCCACACTAATGAAAGTTTTGGATGGCTAAATTTTGCCGCGATAACACCTGGGTAAGGAACAACTCCGTCAAAAGATAAAACTCTCGCACCAGTCTCGTCAACTAATGCGAGTAAACGATCACGTAAATAAATATCCCAACTATCACGCGACATCCACATACGATCTTTTCCGGGAATGTATTCGCAACGTATTCCCATAAAGTCTGGAACTTCCGCTATTCAGCCGGCCATTGAAACAATAATTGGATTTGCAATCTCTTTTAAAGAATATGCGATCGCAGATGCGCGAGCTAAATGGCCCATTCCAACGCCATTACTTGTTGCAAGAATTATTGTTGGTTTTTCCATAACGCCCTAAAGTTTATGAGAAACGCCCGAACTTCTCGCATAAAAAGGGCTAGGGGTTGCAACTTTTTTTGACTTCGGAGATACTTAACCCACATTCGAAAGAATGAAAGGATCGGGAGAGTACTTCTCAAACGAGTTTCTAAATCAGAAACCTTTGCCGTACAGCTTTAAAATGATTACACAATCGCATCACGCGGAAAGTTTTAGATTAGTACCAACAACATCAACGCCTGTCTCGCCTGAGAAAGTAGCTTCTTTACTGGCCTCAGAGTGGGAGACATTTACCAAATCGACCAAGGGATCTCTAGCCGAGAGCGTTCGCTCAAAGAAATCCCTTCCTTTGGGCGTAACCTCAAGTTTCCAACATTGGGATCCATACCCAATTTCAATTGTCTCGGCCAAAGGCGCATGGATGACCGATGTCGATGGCCGTCAGCTCCTTGATCTCTCAATGGGCTTTGGCGCGATGCTCGCTGGCCACTTAAATCCAGTCGTCGTAGAAGAAGTTAAGGCATCTCTCGATACCGGAATGCTCTTCGTTACTCCCTCACCAATTTCAACCGATGCTGCTGAACGTATCTGTCGTCGCTTCGGTATTGATCAGGTTCGCTTTACCAACTCTGGAACCGAGTCAACCATGTACGCCGTCCGCGTTGCTCGTTCTGCAACAGGTAAGCGCGATATCGTAAAAGTTGAGGGCGGTTATCACGGAAGTTACGACCCATTCGTTGTCTCAGCAAAACCAAAACTTGATGCTGCTGGAGATGCTGATTTCCCAACTGCTGTTGTTGATGAGAATTTAGTTGCTGGAAACGTTCACGTTGTTCCATATAACAACGCTGAATCTCTAGAAGAGATTTTCGCTAAGCACGCTTCAACTATCGCTTGCTTTATAGTTGAACCAGTTCTTGAAAATATCGGAATAGTGCTTCCAGATGCAGGTTACCTAGAGCGAGTTCGCGAACTTTGCGATCAATACGGAATTGTTTTAATCTTTGATGAGGTCAAGACTGGATTAACTGCCGGCCATCAAGGTGCAGCACAACGTCTGGGCGTTAAGCCTGATCTACTAACGCTTGCAAAATCAATTGGTGGCGGTTTAACTCTCGCCGCATTTGGTGGCAAGCAGAAATATATGGATTTCGTTGTAAATGGAAAGATGGCTCACTTCGGAACATTTAACGGCAATCCCCTTGCTATGGCAGGAATCCGTGCGGTCGATAAAATTTGTACCGCCGAAACATTGGCAGCAGCTGAAGCACTTAATCAACAAGCACTTGAACGTATCTCAGACATTATTGAGGAGTATCAACTACCTGCACACACCGTTGGTTTCGGTGTTAAGGGTTGTATTACTTGGTCGACAACACCAGTGCGCAACTACCGTGATTACAAAGCAACAGATTTTGGCATAGCCGAACTCTCTTGGCTCTGGTCACTTAACCGCGGAATCATCACGCCCCCGGGACTTGATGAGCAATGGTTGATCAGTTTGGCTCACGGACAGAAAGAGATCGACATCTTGGTCGAAGATTTCCGTTCACTTGCTGCAGCGCTTCGTAGCTAATTTCTAATCAATCTGCACTACGAAATCTGCGCGGGCACGTCCGCGTTCGATTAATTGAGCGTTCGCTTCGTCACTTCCTTTTGCCCACGCTTTAGCGGCCTCTGGTTCTTTTCCGAAAGCGATATGTCTTGAGATTAGGCGAGCAATTCGTTTGTCGTCATCTACATCAACCATCCAACTCTCATCCAATAAATCTTTTACCACCTCCCAGCCACCAGCATTGTGCAGTAAGTAATTACCTTCGATGATTACGACCTTGGTTGCTGAAGTAACTACGCCCTGGGCAGCGATTGATTCTTCAATAGCGCGATCAAATATCGGATAGTAAATATTCTGTGTTTGCTCCGATCGGATTCGCTTTACGAGGGATGCAAAACCCGCAACATCAAAGGTATCTGGGGCGCCCTTACGGTCTGCGCGTTTTAAATCCTTTAAAACCTTATTACTTAAGTGGTAGCCATCCATCGGGACTACAGTCACAAACTCTTTGGGAAGTTTGCTAATTAAATATTTTGAAAGCGTTGACTTTCCGGCTCCAGGTTTACCAATGATTCCGATAAGCACGCGCTCGGATGAGCCAGCAAGAAAGCTTTCAATTCTTGCTAAAGCCGCCTCCTGGTTTGCTAATTGTTCAGGCACTTTTCAAGTTTAGCGCTTGAACTTAACGCAATACTAGGGAATCATAATTTCATGATAAAAAATGGAATTATCAACGGAGATCTCGCCTCACTTCTAGCCCGTTTTCGCCATGTGAACACCATTGCGATTGTTGATGGCCCATTTCCTACTTACCCAAACGTCGAAACGATTGACCTCGCTCTAGTTATGGGAACTCCAACAGTCTCACAAGTACTGGATGCGATTTTGCCGCATCTAGATTTAACTGGAATGTACTTGGCGGCAGAGTTTGAGGCGAAAGTTGATGCTGCAACAGTTGCTGAGTACAAAACACATCACCGTGGATTAGCGACTACCGTAATTCCGCACGAAGAATTTAAAGTGAAAGTCGGTCAGGCGCTAGGCATAATTCATACTGGAGATGCCGTTCCGTACAGCAGCGTTATTTTGCGATCAGGCTGAAATCAATCTCTTCAATCTTTGGATAAGAAGATTGCGCACCTTTTCGGGTTACGCTCTTGGTTGCACAATCGATTCCAAATTGAACTGCTGAATCTTCAGTTGCACCAGATGCTAGCGCCGCAGCAAATGCGCCGATAAAGCAATCACCTGCGCCTGTTGTATCTGTCGCGGTTACTTTCTTAGCTGCAAATCGTTTAACAGAGCCGTCCGCAGTTACCAGCGCTGCACCATCGCTTCCCAAGGTCACAATCGTGCGGCCAGTTTTGCGAAGTGAAGCAATCACTGCATCTGAATCTGGTGCGCGATGTGTTTTATCAAGTTCTGCAAATTCGATCTCGTTCGGGATTAACCAGTCCGTTAACTCAAGTAGTTCATCGGTAAGTGGTTGATAAGGCGCAGGGTTAAGGATCGTAGTAATTCCAAGTTCTTGGGCGGTACGGAAGGCGGCCAAAGTAACTTCTTGTGGAATTTCACATTGTGCAATTAATACGCTTACTTCTTTGAGCTTTAAGACTTCATCTATTGCGTGCTGCGGCGTCAAAGCAAAATTTGCTCCCGGAACAATTGAGATTCGATTCTGGCCTTGGCCATCAACCCAGATGTGTGCCACGCCAGTGTGCGTTGGTAATTGCAGAACTGAAGTTGTATCCATTCCACAGTTCTTAAAGTTAGCCAAGCTTTCGCTACCAAAGCCATCGTTTCCGATTCCGGTAATCATTGTGACTCTAGCGCCAGTGCGAGCCGCCATCACCGCTTGATTAGCACCTTTTCCACCAAATCCAGTAGTAAAACTTTCTCCAAAGCGAGTTTCACCTGCGGCCGGAAGTATGTCTGCATAGACAGTTAAATCCATCATGGTGCTGCCAATTACTGCAATCTTGGTATTAGAAAAATTCTGCATTTCTATAACGCAACCTCTGTTCGAGTTTCGTGTGATTTCATCGCTGCTGCAAATGTGCGATGTGAATCCACAACTTCAGCAACTGATGCGCAAGCGAATTTATCGCCAAGTTTTCCTTCACGTTCTGCGAAGTATGCGGCCCACATCTGCAATAGCGCATCAGGAAAACCAAATTCAAAGATATGTCCGGTAATCACTGGCCAATTTGAAACGTGACCTGGTTGGATCTCAGACCACACTTGTTCTCCATCTCGAAGTGCAAAGGTGTGGTAAACCGCAGGGTTTTTTGTACTAAAGCGGACTCCCCCAGTCATTCCAATAGCGCTAAAGAAGAAGGTGTTGCTCTCACCGGGAGCGATTCGCTTCATCTCCCAGAACATTGGAAATTCACGGCCATTGCCAGGGTTGGCAGCACGCATCGCTAACACTGCGTTATCGAAGGTATCGCAGGCAACGCTTTCACCTGCTGCGTTGTCGCGGTGGGTGACGATGTCATCGAGAATTGCAAAAACCTTAGTTGGTTTATACCCCAAGCGAAGTGGAATATGCGCCGCATGCATTCCAAGATCACCAAGTACGCCGATATCCCCGCAGAATTTACGTTGCCGTTTCCAATTAATTTTCTTTTTGCGATCAATATCTGATGAATGAAGCAACCCTGAACGAACTTCTACTATTTCTCCTAGATTGCCGCTGCGCGCTTCGCGAATAGCAGCCTGTGCGCCAGGATAGAAAGGTAGTTCGCTAGATACGCGTACGAAGTTCTTCTTGCCAACAAGCGCTGCCTCGATCTTCTCGGCTGCTGCTAAATCAATTCCGAATGGCTTTTCACCCAGAAAATCTTTGCCGGCGTTAATCGCAGCGATGTAAATTTCTTCATGCAGGTTATGTGGAACGGCGATGTAAACCACATCAACGTTTGGGCTAGCCAATAACTCTTTGTAATCGCTATAAGACTCAGAAACTCCTGCATTTGTAAAGAATTCGCGCACCGCATCGGATGTATCCGCAATTGCGGTAATCACGGGGCGAACTGGATGATCTAAGAGCGCATCCCAGCGCCCAACTAGAGCAAGTAGTTCACGGCCCATCAGGCCGCCGCCGATTATTCCGACCTTTACCGTTTTCTGTTTAGAGATATTGGGCGCAGACATATCAAGCAGAGACAATCTTTAGCGCATCTTGTGCAGAAGTTCCTTTATGCAGCATCGCCATCAACGCTTGAGTCATCTTCGCTGGTTTTGGATGGGCGATGATATTTCGACCATAAACGATTCCGGCTGCGCCTTGTTTTAAAACTTCGGCGGTGCGATTTAGAAGTTCCTCATCAGAGACACGTCCGCCACCGCGAACTAGAACCGGTACTGAACCAGCGGTTTGAATAACGTGATGATAATCAGCTGCAATATCTGTCGGATCTGCCTTAATTACATCTGCACCTAACTCAATTGCTTGGCGTACAAGCGGAACAACTTTCTCGAGTTCACCATCTGATGTGTATCCGCCAGTTGTTGCATCTTTCATAACAAGTGGTTCGACCATTAGCGGCATTCCGTAATGCTCGCACTGCGCCTTTAGCGTCATGATGTTGCGAATACATGAATCGCGAAGTTCGGGGCGGCCAGGAAGATCAAGTAAGTTCACAACCACGATCGCGGCATCGAGACGAACTGCCTGCAGAACCGCATCCTCAAGCAAAATACTAAAGAGGTGGTCTGGAATTACCTTGCCATAAACATTTGCCACATCGGTGCGCAAAACCAGCGCTGGTTTATTTGGCTTCGGATTGTTCTGTAGGAGTTTGGCTTGCCCAATTGTCAATTGAATTGCATCAGGTGCGGCATCAATCAGGGTATTTACTGCAGCGCCCATATCTTCAATGCCTGCTAGGAATGTTCCTTCACCAAAGAAGCCATGGTCAACTGCAATATCGAAGCAGCGGCCATTGTTAAATAAGCGCTTTAGGCGAATTGATACATCAGACATTAAGTGGCTCCATTTTCACTGGTAATTTCATTAACTCTGCAAGTAGTCTAGAACCATGTCGCAGAGTTCAACCACCCCTTCCAAGCTACCTTCTAATCAGTTTGATCACTTTTATCGCGGTGGCAATCGAATCGGCGCCTTACGTCACGGCCCCGGCGGACCAATGCGCCCGGAAGAATGGATCGGTTCGATCACAACTCGCTTTGGTGAAGCAGAGCAAGGTCTTTCACGTTTAAGTGATGGCACTTTGCTTCGCGATGCAATCAAAAATGACTCTGATGGCTGGTTGGGTGCAGACCACGTAAAGAACTTTGGACTCAGTACAGAAATTTTAATTAAGTTGCTGGATCCAGATCAGCGCCTGCCAGTTCATTACCATCCAAACAAGGCCTTTGCGAAAACTCATCTCGGTTTAGATCATGGAAAAACTGAAGCTTGGATTATCTTGGAAGCACCCGCCGGTTCTGGAGTTGGACTCGGATTCGCACAGAAACAGAATAAAGAAGATCTTCTCAAGTTGGTTCGTGCGCAAGATTCTGCGGCTCTTCTTGCCTCACTTCGTCGCACCCAAGTTCAGGTTGGCGATGCGGTTTTAGTTCCAGCAGGTGTTGCACATGCAATCGATGCTGGAATATTTGTTTTAGAACTACAAGAACCTACTGATTTATCAGCGCTCCTTGAATGGGAAGGCTTTGCCGTAGATGGAATCAAAGATGGGCATCTCGGTTTAGGTTTTGAAACTGTTACTGATGCGCTGATGCTTGATCCTTTAACAGATTCTGAATTTGATTCGTTAATAACTCATAACGTCTTCTCTGGTGGAGCGCTTCGTTCGGTTCTGCCCCTGAAATCAGATGGCTACTTCCGCGCTCATTTAGCACCGGGTTCTGGTGATTTTCCAGCTGGCTTTGCCATCGCACTAGTTCTGGATGGATCCGGATCAATTTCCTTTGCTAACGCACCTGAAATGGCGATCTCTAAAGGTGATGCAGTTGTAATCCCACATAGCGCTGGCACTTTCACATTTAGCGGTGCAAATGCAATCGTCTGTCGCCCACCACTTGCAGATTTGGCGCGAGTTGCGCCGTAAGCGTCACGATTAAATTAAAAATGTCTCAACAAATCTTGATTGGTGTCGATATCGGCACATCTCGAATCAAGGCAGTTGCAACAGATATTGATTTAAAGGTAATCGCTGAATATGCCGAACCAACTCCTTGGCGCCATGAGAAAAACAATAGCGATATAGATATGTTGCTCTTGGCAAAGACTGTCACCGCTGTTGCAGCGAAAGCGGCAGAAATTGCAGGTGGCAAAGTCGCGGCAATTGGTTTTACCGGCTTTAGTGAAACTGGAGTTTTGATTGACAGTGCAGGTAATCCGCTCGCACCAGGTTTAGCGTGGCATGATCCGCGCGGATTAACTGCTTTAGTGAAACTGGAGTTTTGATTGACAGTGCAGGTAATCCGCTCGCACCAGGTTTAGCGTGGCATGATCCGCGCGGATTAACTGAACCAATAATTAAAGAACTTGGAGATTACGAATTTAGGGCACGGGCTGGTGCGTTATTAAATGAAATCGCATCAATTTCAAAAACGCTCTGGTTAAATGAGCAATATCCCGAAACGCGCCAAGCAAAACACTTTCTCTCGGCGCCAGAATGGGTTGCTTACTGCCTTGGTGCAGATTTGGTAAATGAACTTTCACTTGTAAGCAGAACTGGTTTCTATGATGTTGAAGCGCGCACTCCATGGCGTGAAGCAATGGAACTTGTCGGTGGCGGCGAGGATTTCCTGGCTCGTTTAGTTGTTGCAGGTGAACCAATCGGAGTCGTTAATAACAACGCACCAGAAGTCTTACGTGGTGCAGTAATTACTATCGCTGGACATGATCATTTCACTGCCGCGTATTACTGCGGAGCAATAAATGAAGGCTCACTTTTTGATTCAATGGGGACTGCTGAAGCCTTACTACGTACATTTAAGAAACCGCTCTCCCGCGATGCCATCGCTGAATTAGCTGCGGCTAATGTGGGATTGAGCGCTTCGGTGATTGCAGACCACTTCACCTTGCTGGGTGCGCTACCAACTGGCTTAACGCTTGAAAGAGTTTGTTCTCTGGTTGGCGTTTCAACGCGCGATGAGAAGATTGCCCTTGGGGAAGCAGCGCTACAGATTGATCCAAAAGCTAGCGCGCTGCGTGTTAACAATGATTATCACGGGCTATCTGTAACCAATCTCGATGATGCTGTCTCACCTGCTGCATTGTTTCGAGCAACTGCTGAACATTTAGTTGAAGAGTCAGCCAACATGGTCTCTTTGATTGAAAAGTTCACTGGCCAAGCAACAGATGTGGTTATCGCAGGTGGTTGGGTGAAAAATCCAATGATCGCTAACGCGAAGAAGAAACAATTTGGGAGCTACAAAGTTTCTGACGCAACTGAGGCTGGTGCCACAGGAGCCGCAGAGTTTGCAGGGATTGCGGCAGGAATAATTAAGTTAAGGAGTTAGCTACTTATATTGTTCAAGAGCCCACGCGCGAACACCGCCGGCAACTCCTGCAGCGTTTGGAACGATGACAACTTCATCGCCCATGCGATCTAGATCTGCTTGGCGAATACAACGCGCATTTCCACCGCCGATATAAAGGCGGTCCCACATAAATACTGGGCGAAGTTCATCGACCATGGCGCGAATTCGGCGTGACCAGAAAGCATTTCCTAGGCGACGACGTTCGTGTTCGCCAATCCATGTGTCATAGGTAGTTGCACGACGTACTGGCGCATGTGAAAACTCAATGTGAGGAGAGAGCGAACCACCATAGAAAATTGCAAAGCCAAGTCCTGTTCCAAGCGTAATTACCACTTCATAACCAGAACCAGAGATAATTCCAGCGCCATGAACTTCAGCATCATTTAAAACGCGAGTTGGCATCTCTAGCTTTTTAGTAAGTGCGTTTTGCATATCAAATCCGCTCCACTGTTCTTGGAGTTCTAAATCAATCTTGGTGCGCGGACCGGCCTTGGTCATGTAATGCGGTGTAGAAATAACAACACCGTGGCGGATCATTCCGGGCATTCCAATAGTGGCTCGATATGCCGATGGAAGTGAATCGGAAATTCCTTTAATGGTTTCGATGAATCGATCTGGTGAGAGCGGGTAAGGAGTTTCAATTCGGCTTGGCTTTGAGTGCATTGTGCCTGACTCATCTAGTACGCAACTCTTTAGAAAGAGTCCACCGCAGTCGACAGATAGAGTTAAGCGCTCATCGTTGGCCATTGGAAAATTCTCCCACAACCCTTGCTACAACTGAAATTCTTATTTGGCTACGCTTATTTACCACGTTGGCCGTAGATATTTTGATAGCGGTCATACAACTTATCGATGCTCTCTTGATCAATTAATTGCAAGGTTCCGAGTGATTTTGCAATCCAAGTTGTCTTGGCAACATCTTCACACATCACCGCAGATTTAACAGCCGCTGTTGCATCTTTACCGATTGAAAAGACGCCGTGGTTCTTCATTATCACCGCCGAAGAACGGTGTCCTGTAAGGGTTTCAACAACGCCTTTACCAATTGCATCGTTGCCGATGAGTGCAAATGGACCGAGTGGAATTTCGCCACCGAATTCATCTGCCATTGCAGTTAGGGCGCATGGAATGGCACTGTGAACCGCACTCCATGCAGCAGCGTAATTCGAGTGAGTGTGAACAACACCGCCCACATCTTTCATGTGGCGATAGATATAGGCATGGGTGTGGGTATCGCTAGATGGGGATAGTTCACCTTCTAAAACATTTCCATCAAGATCACAAATAATCATCTGCGAAGGTTTCAAATCTTCGTAACTAACTCCGCTTGGTTTGATCATGAAGCGTTTACCATCTGACATGCGCTCTGAGACATTGCCGGCAGTCCAAGCGACTAAACCGTAACGTTGTAGATCAATATTTAACTTGCAGACTTTCTCACGTAAATCTTTATCGGAACTCATTACTTTCCTTCCGTAGATGTGAGCGCGCGATCTCGGATCGCACGGAGTGAATGCATCGCACCGTTGTGGCCGAAGCTTTCATACAGATCGTTGTAGTGCTTGTAAAGATCGTTATAGACCTTGGCGTTTGCCGGGTTTGGCTGATATCGCTCATCTGCCACTCCGCCCATCGCAGCTGCTGCAGTTTGTACATCTTTATATGCGCCCGCGGCAACGGCTGCATGAATTGCCGAACCAAGCGCGGGGCCTTGGGCGGATTTAATAATCGTTATTGGCATATTCAAAACGTCTGCATAGATCTGCATTACGAAACTATTTTTAATTAGTCCGCCGGCAGCGATAAATTCTTTAACGGGTACACCTGATTCATTAAAGGTCTGCACAATTTTGCGAGCGCCATACGCCGTCGACTCAACGATTGCGCGGTAGACCTCTTCCGGCTTGGTTGAAAGGGTTAAACCCATAATCAAGCCAGATAGCTGGTGATCAACCAGCGTGGAGCGGTTACCGCTCTGCCAATCCAGGGCAACTAGCCCATGTGCGCCAACTGGTTGCACACTTGCTAATTGAGATAGATAGGTATGTATATCAACGCCTTTTGCGGCAGCGGCTGCGGTGTATTCAGCAGGGGCATAGTTGTTGGCAAACCAGCCGAAGATATCGCCCACACCTGATTGGCCCGCTTCGTAACCAAGTGCGCCATCGATAATTCCACCATCGACTACGCCGCACATTCCTGGAACTTCGGCGAATTTTTCAGAGACCATTACATGGCAAGTAGAAGTTCCCATGATCGCAACCATCTGACCTGGGTTAACCGCATTTGCCGCGGCAGAAGTTACGTGAGCATCCACGTTACCAACTGCAACTGCAATTCCTTCAGGAAGGCCAGTCCATTTCGCTGCTTCAGCGGTTAACGTTCCTGCACAGGCGCCTAGAGCGCCTAGTTCATGCTCTAATTTTTCAACAATAAAATTTTCGAACTTTGGATTGAGCGCCGCTAGGTATTCTTTTGTTGGATATTTTCCATCTTGATAAATTCCTTTATAACCAGCGGTGCAGATATTGCGCACATACTTGCCGCAGAGCTGCCAGATAATCCAATCGGCAGCTTCTACCCATTTATCCATCGCTTGGTAAATTTCAGGTGCTTCTTCTAAAACTTGTAGCGCTTTAGCAAATTCCCATTCAGAGGAAATCTTTCCACCGTAGCGAGAGATCCAGGGTTCTTTGCGCGCATGCGCAAGTTCATTTATGCGATCTGCATGAGACTGCGCAGAATGGTGTTTCCACAATTTAACAAAAGCGTGTGGGTTCTTAGAAAATTCTGGAAGTTCACAGAGCGGAGTTCCATCACTTTTGACTGGAAGAACTGTGCATGCTGTGAAATCTGTGGTTATCCCGATAACCGATTTCGGATCGACACCTGATTCCTTAAGAACTGCTGGAACAGTAACTTTTAAAACATCTACATAATCTGAGGGAACTTGTAGCGCCCAATCAGGTGGCAACTTTGCACCTGTAGTTGGGAGTTTTTCCTCTATTACAGCGTGTGGGTATTCGAAAACCGCGGTTGCGATTTCGGCGCCATCGGATACGCGAACTAAAAGCGCGCGTCCAGAAAGGGTTCCGTAATCAACGCCGATTACATATTTATT
Source organism: uncultured Candidatus Planktophila sp. (assembly GCA_964554225.1). Classification (GTDB taxonomy): domain Bacteria; phylum Actinomycetota; class Actinomycetes; order Nanopelagicales; family Nanopelagicaceae; genus Planktophila. The sequence goes on along the minus strand of CAZKNQ010000002.1, from coordinate 334 downwards.
ACTTAAATCGCTACTGAAATCTGGCACTCGGAGAGCCTACCGCAGGGGTTATCGCTGCTGCTAGAGTTGAAAAAGTTAATTTGTAAAATACACAAAAATGTAAGAGGAGTTTTTATGACTGTAATAACGATCTTAGGCGCCGGCGGCAAAATGGGTAACCGTGTTACCAAGCCACTTCTTGATACAAAGAAGTACGAACTTCGCTTCGTAGAAAAGTCAGAGGCCGGGCAAGCGCGAATTCGCGAAGCCGGCAATACAGTTATGGAATTAGATGATGCACTCAAGGGAACCGATGTAGTTATCTTTACAACTCCCGATGCTCTGGTGCGCCAAA
>CAZKNQ010000001.1:0-23273 GCA_964554225.1 uncultured Candidatus Planktophila sp. | reverse complement strand
TGCGCGCGATGGTAGGATAGAAGGAATTTTTTGCAGCGTGGATAACTTCAGATGCCATACGTAGTGTGGTCAGTGGAGTTCGTAGTTCGTGCGAGACGTCGGATACAAATCTCTGTTGAACGCGTGATAAGTTCTCTAAGCGAGTGATCTGTGATTCCAGAGATAGCGCCATTTCGTTAAATGCCGTACCCAATGTAGCAATTTCATCAGCGCTCTCAACTTTCATACGCTGAGAAAAGTCACCTTGCGTAAACTGCTGGGCGATGCGGGCTGCTTCTCTCACTGGCCGTACCACTTGCCTGACCACCAGCCAGGTAATTAAGCCGATTAAGAAGAGCAGCGCCAATCCAGTAAAGAACAAAGAACTTTTAATTAGTGAAAGTGTCGTATTTTGATTAGTTAGTGAGTAAACCAAGTACATCTCATAGTTGCCAGAGTCGGGAATTGCAATCCGTCGACCGGCAATCAAGACATCAGCATCTTCACGATTTTTATATTTCACCGTTGCGTACTTGTATTCAACAATGTCACTTGAACGCACGCGTTGTCTCAGCTCAGTTGGAATTGATGAGATATCTAATTCATCTGTTACGGTGCTGTAATCGGGTGCGATCTCATCCCCTAGTGGATCCGCGCCCTGACCAAAGCGACTCAGAAAAATTGATTTGCGATCTTGGTTAAGACTGACCGCAGTCGAAGAAATGATGATCTCTTGCACCGTCTCTTGGATTATCGAGGTCTTTGCTCCCTTAACTAGGAGAAATTCATACTGCGCATTAAAGAATGAGGAACGCGCCTCGGCCAGAGATGTCTCTAAATTAACCTGCTTAACACCAGCAGAGAGCTGCGAATAAAGCGCTGAACCAGTGAGCCACACAACGCCTAGCGAAAGCAGAACAGTTGAGAAAATTACCCTTGAGGCTAGTGAATTCCTTAAGGCAAATATATTTCGGTTCATCTTAGGAACCGCCCAAGACTCCAGCTTTATATCCAACTCCGCGCACGGTCATAATGATTTGTGGGTGCTCTGGATCGTGCTCCACCTTTGAACGTAGGCGCTGCACATGGACATTAACGAGGCGAGTATCTGTTGAGTGGCGATAGCCCCAAACTTCTCCGAGAAGTGCATCGCGCGTGAATACTCGACCTGGCTCTTTAGCCAGCGCAACTAACAAGTCGAATTCCAAACGAGTTAGCGCAATCTTTTTACCTGCTCGGCTGACTTCATGCGCGGTTACATCAATTGAAAGATCACCAATGACAAGTAGACCGGAGATATCCGCATTAGTACGACGTAAGCGCGTGCGAATACGAGCGATTAATTCGGAAGGGTGGCGAAATGGTTTGACCATGTAATCATCTGCGCCAGCTTCAAGCCCGCGCACAACATCATGCGAGTCACCTTTTGCACTCAACATCACAATCGGCACCATAGATTCGGCGCGGATTAACTTACAAACTTCAATTCCATCTAAACCAGGAAGCATTACATCTAGTAGCACGAGATCTGGAGGGTTATTTCTAAAAACCTCCAGAGCCTCGTCACCACGACTTACTAGGTCGACATCGATGCCGGCACCGGTTAGTACGATGCCAAGCATCTCTGCCAGGTCTTGGTCGTCATCGACGACCATAACCAAAGTCATTAGCTACCGTGCTCCCAAGAGTTGAGGTACATATCTTGTGCAGGAGTTAATGTGTCGATACGGCCACCCATTGAAATTAACTTCAGGCTAGCAACTTCCTTATCGATATATGTAGGAACGCTGTGAACTCCAGCAGGAAGATTCTTCGCTTCCTTAACTAGGTATTCAGCAGTTAGCGCTTGATCAGAAAATGACATATCCATAACTGATGCCGGGTGTCCTTCTGCCGCTCCGAGGTTAACAAGGCGACCCTCTGCAAGAAGTAGTAGGCGACGGCCATCTGCAAGGACATATTCATCTGTCTGGTGGCGCATTTTCGCATTCTTCTTCTTAGCATTTTGCTCAAGCCAAGCAACATCGATTTCGATATCGAAATGGCCAGAGTTCGCCATGATCGCGCCATCTTTCATTACTGCAAAGTGTTCGTCGCGAAGTACATCACGGTTTCCAGTAACCGTTATGAAAACATCGCCAAGCTTTGCTGCATCAACCATTGGCATCACGCGGAAGCCTTGCATCATTGCATCTAGAGCCTTGGTTGGATCAATTTCTGTGACGATTACATCTGCGCCCATACCCTTTGCGCGTTCTGCAACGCCCTTACCGCAGTAACCAAAACCTGCGACTACGACTACGCGACCTGCGAGCAAGAAATTTGTCGCGCGGAAGACTGCATCAAGTGTTGATTGACCAGTTCCGTAACGATTATCGAACATGTGCTTGGTATCGGTGTCATTTACGGCGATCATTGGGAATGTAAGTGCGCCATCTTTTGCCATTTGGTTTAGACGGATAACACCAGTTGTTGTCTCTTCGCAGCCGCCAGCGATATTTGGAAGAAGCTCTTTACGTGTTGTGTGAAGCGTGTTCACGAGGTCACAACCATCGTCAAACACTTGGTGTGGTTCGATATCTAACGCCGCGTTAATGTGTGAGTAATACCCATCACGATCAACGGCATTGCGTGCGAATACTGAAATTCCGTACTCGTGAACAAGGGCTGCTGCGGTATCGTCTTGTGTTGAAAGTGGGTTTGAGGCGCAAAGTGCAATCTCGGCACCGCCGGCTTTAAGAACACGCATCAAGTTTGCGGTCTCTGTTGTCACGTGCATGCATGCAGCAATGCGTACACCTGCAAATGGTTGGGACTTTTCAAAGCGCTCACGAATTTGAGCAAGAACTGGCATATTGCGTTCTGCCCACTCGATGCGCTTGCGGCCCTCGGCTGCAAGAGATGCATCTGCGATATCGTGTTTTGGAATAGTTGTGACAGGTGTCATTTAAATATATCTCCCTAGTTGAAACGGCTGTTTTTTCGCTTGACCTTCGGCGTAGGGCTCTACTGTGCTAGTCGGCTATAGGGATAGCGTACTAGTTAAGGGATTAATACGAGGATGTCTAGGTCGCCACGGATCATGTTAAGTACATCATCTCGAACCTTTGCCATACGGGCTTGCGTTGAAGCCTCAACGTTGAGTCGAAGGAGGGGTTCGGTATTTGAGGCACGTAGGTTAAACCACCAGGTATCGCCACTAATGGTCAGCCCATCGAGGTGATCGGCTTCCACGCCATCTTTCTTGAGATAAATCTCTTCAACATGTTTCATCGCAGCACTGGCATCTGCGACTTCAGAATTAATTTCTCCGCTTGAGATATATCGCGAATAGGGTTTGAGAAGAGTTGAAAGCGAACCCTTGGCTTCACCTAGCGCTGCGATCGCGTGAAGTGCTGCCAACATTCCAGAATCTGCTCGCCAGAAATCTTTGAAGTAAAAGTGACCAGAATGCTCTCCGCCGAATACCGCACCGGTATCTGCCATAAGTTTTTTTATGTACGAGTGCCCAACGCGAGAGCGAATTGCTTTGCCTCCGTTTTCCTCGACTATTTCAACAACTGCGCGCGATGAAATTAAGTTGTAAATAATGTTAGATCCTGGATTCTTCTTTAATTCACGATCTGCAATTAGTGCAGTAAGAGTTGACGGATTTACCAATTCTCCCTTTTCATCAACTAGGAAACAACGGTCGGCGTCACCATCAAAAGCTAACCCGATATCTGCCTTATGTTTCTTGACCGCTTTCTGCAGATCTTTTAAGTTCTTTGGATCGATTGGATTAGCCTCATGATTTGGGAATGTTCCATCTAGCTCAAAATACATAGGGATGACTTCACAATTTAATCGGTTAAATACCGCTGGAGCGGTATGGCCAGCCATTCCGTTTCCTGCATCTATGACCACCTTTAAGGGTCGTATCTCCGAAAGATCGACCAAGGTGAGTAAGTGGTCAACATAAGGAGTTAATAAATCTTGCTCGGACTCTGTTCCAACGCTTCTGAAATCTATTGGTGAACCTTCATTTACAAATCGCTCGATGGTTAAGAGCCCAGACTCCTTTCCTATCGGCCGAGCTCCACTTAGGCAGAGTTTAATTCCGTTGTATTCGGCAGGGTTGTGGCTGGCTGTAAACATGGCACCTGGAAAGTTCAGTTTTCCAGCGGCAAAATAGAGCATGTCGGTCGATGCCAAACCAATTCGGATTACATCTAATCCTTGCGATGTCACTCCTGCGGAAAAAGCGTCGGCAAATACCGAGGACGATGGACGCATATCTTCGCCGATAACAACAGTTCCGGGCTCGCGTTCTTGCTGCAAAAATCTGGCGAAGGCAACACCTGTTGCAAATGTAAAGTCGGCGGTAATTTCTTCATCAACCAAACCGCGTATGTCGTAGGCTTTAAAGATTGAAATTTTTCTTCCTTCGCTAATTTATCTCGGGAATTATCAAGAATTTAAGACGGGACTGCGCGCAAGTGGCCACGGCGACCAATTGATGAATGATCGGTTGTAGATGTAGTACTACTTGGATCTTGTATTGATTCATTATTTGCAGCAACTTCACGAACAGCATCTGCAATTGCCATGAGATCATCTTCAGAGGGACCTTGGCCAACTTGCGATGATTCTTCTTTAATTACCGTCCAACCGTTTGGAACGGTTAAGCGTTTTCCATGTGCTTCACAGAGATCGTAAGAATGAGGTTCTGAATAAGTTGCCAGCGGCCCAAGTACCGCAGTCGAGTCTGCATAAACATAAGTAAGTGTCATGGACGCCAAACTTCGGCAACTTACCCGAGAACAACTACGCCCTGTGCGCGCCAACTTACTCATGTCGCTAAGGCTAGTGGTTGAGCGCCAAAAAAACGGGGATTGTCAGGGAGTTAAGACGCGAATATTGGACATTGGGACTGAAGATTTAGTCAGGACGCTTCCTGCTGTAAGTGGGAAATATCCATAGCCACTCTTAGTTGCAATAAGCCCAGCGGCATAAATACCTTTGCCGGCTTCGGTAATTGATACCGAGCGAACCCCGTCTGGGATCTTCGCTGCGGCAATATCTTCCCCATTAACTTGAAGAGTTTTACGTTTTCCATTATTGGATAGAAGTTCAAGTTTCACCTTAATTTTCTCACCGATAAAGATTAATTGTGGTGCCAGACCTGCGATTGAAAAGTTGGACTGAGTTAATTCGGTAACCGCAGTACTCCAGATAAAGTCTGATTTACCTTCAGAGATAGTCTGCGAGAAAACTGAGGCGACTAGCGGCTCATCTGACGAGATTCTGACTCCAAATTTGCTGGCAGGTAAATTAGGATTCAAATCTATTGTTGTAACTGAGCCACTTTTCACAACTTTTCTCTCAAGTCCGGCAGGAATAAATGAACCGTCAGTTGAAAAAACAGAGACGGTGACGCGAGCATCAATTTCGCCAGGAACCAGTATGCGAAGTGAGTGAGGAAGTTCAACGGATTTTGAACCCACCTTACGCACCGTGTGCGGAATTGCGGGAATGTATATCTCTTTACTTACTTTTGGCGCGAAGTTAACTATGTCGCCACCGAGCGCGCGAAGCCCACGTCCACGTTCATCAATCAGGTAACTTGTAACTCGACCTGCCCTGGTCAACACCTTGATTACAAGGGACTGCGAACCTGGGGCTAGTGAATCAACTCCAACTTCCAGATAAGAGTTTGCCTTAATAGTTAGCCCCTTATTTGGTTGCGCTCCAATCTCATTCCAAACTTCAATATCAACCGTCGCTGCGCTTAATCCGCTGTTGACCAGAATAAGTTTTCCCTTACTGGTTACATCTGCTGCGCCACCCACAAACCATTGTTCGCTTTGTAGGGACGAACAAATTGTGGAACCAGCCCAAACGCCTTTTCTAATTTGCCACACAACTGGAGTTACACCCTGTGACTCCAAAATTATTGGCGCTTTCTTCTGCATGTAGCGCAGAGTTTGTGCTGGAATAAATGAAAGTGATTTAGTTCCTGTGGCACGGATCAGGCTCTTTGCTGATGGAAGAGAAACAGCAGTGGTTAAGCCACTTGGCGTTGCTGGGCATACAACTGCCGGGTAATTGGATGAGTACTTTCCGTTAGATACTGCGACATCTGCTGCATTCGATAGCGCTAAAACTACAGCTAGCCCCGATGCCAGAGCCAATGGGCGCCTGATCTTCATGCTAGCTCCGAATCTTCAATTTCGCGGCGACGTCTTCCAGCGGGAAGCGCCAAAACTACGACGGTGATAAAGACAATAAATTCCAAAGAAACCAGTGCGCGACGTAACGAACCGTCGTAAAGGAAGCTAACTGGCCCAGGTTGTAGTACTTCAAATACTGGCAAGTTATCTACGCTGCGATTTCGATTTAGCCTTTGACCTTCTTGCATCGCTCGCCAGCCCTGAGCGTAGTTTTCGGTGAGAGTTAAGGTACCTGGTTCTGGAACGGTGACTTCGAATTCAGATTGGCTTACCGGAAGAACTGTCGTCTTGCCCGCAAGATTGGTGAATATCACGGTGCCAGTGTTTGCAGAAATCTTCCAGACGATTCCTGCATCCGTAGATGATGCCCTGGTAAATCCGCCCAAGCCATCAATAATACGAACTAAATTTTCATCGGTTGGAGTCTTAAGGAATAGATACTTAATTCCATTAATTGCAAAAGTTGCACTAGAAGTTAGCCCACTTCCATCGGCGAGTTCAAGAACAGCATTTGTGATTTGTTCACGATTAGGTGGCGCAATATCGGGATCGCCAAGTCTGGCATCTCTTCCACGAGCTAAATAAAAGTTGAGCGATACATCTTCGCCTACGGTTCGAGGTCTGATCACCATCGTCTTAGCATCTTTTTCAACTGCTAAGAATGGAGGAAGGACAATGTCGCGGCCACTTTGCAGTGGCGCAGATCCGGCAGTCGTAGCAACCCAAACTGTTGAGGAGAGCGCATAGGTGGCTGTTGCAAAAAGTAATATTGCCGCCGAGATATGGCGGAAATTCACATGAGTTGCTTTCAAACGTTCTCGCAACTTATCCGAAACGGCGATTGCAGAGGCGATTGCTGTGAGAGTTGTAATTGCCAATAGCGTTCCGGGATAAAGCTGGGTTGGAATACTAGTTCCGTTACCCGAAATAGAGATTGCACTGAAGAGAATCGATATCAATAGCGATACAAATCCAATTTCTGCGATGAACCGAGCACGGGTTGATGAGAAAAGTGAAATTACGAGCACCAAAGTAAGTGGGCTAATGAGGTACCAGGGTAGGGATCCAGGGCCACCTGGATTACCGAGCAGTGCGAAGTTTGGACCACTACCTTGTAATAGAAAACCTGAATCCATTAAAAATCTATATGGATTGAAGATTAATTCGAAACTCCATGGCAAACAGATAAGTATTGGAGTGAAAGTTAAAGCTAAGCGGCGGTAGAGACGAGCGTTAAAGAGAACGATATTGATCCCTCTGTTACTTGCTACGTAATCGCGATAAATAGAAAATCCCGTGAGTGCTATACCCAAAATAAAGATAAGTGGAGAAAAGGCAAAAATTATTGAAACTAGAAGAGATAAGGCAAAGATTCTGCGCCAGGAAAATTCTTCGATTTCAAACCAACCTCGGGCCGAGATCACGAGCAGTGGCAAAAGTAGTAAAACTATTAAGGTGCTCAAGCGGCCAGCATTAATAGCCGAAATAGAGACCGGTGAAAGCGCATATAGAACGGCCCCGGATGTGGTGAGCCAGCGATTGGTGGAGAACTCTTTTAGGAAGAGGTGTCCGGTAAGAGCCAGCAGTACAGGGGCGATGAAAAAAAGGGCTGCTATGAAAAAGTTAACATTTCCAAAAAATGGTGTTGCCGCTATTGCAAGTACAGCCATCCAAGTTGGCGCTGCTGCAGACGTGCCCATCGCGATTGAATGCCAACCGCTGAAGTAAGTGTTCCAGAGAGCGCTTACACCAGAAGGTTGTTCAGCCAGCGCCCCACCGGAAATAGATCCAAATCTAAATCTTGACCAGAAGATTGAAAGAAGAAACAAGAATAGTGAAGCGGCGATTAGTGGTCGCTTTAAGAGCTGAATCCAGTTTCGATTGCTGGCAGGTGTTAGCAGATCTTCTTCATCTAGATTCTCATCAAGCAGAGAGGGGTTGCGCACCTCGGTGATTTCACTTGGGAATAGTTGTGCGCGAATCCATTCTGCAGAACGCGAAGCTGTCATCCTTAATTGCGACCATCTAGATGGAATAAATCGCAAAGCAATTCCTGATGGCACCAGGCGTTGCACCTTTCTTGCCTTTCGGGCACGAAAGAGTTCACCGGGATGAAGAAATAGGGTTCCTACTGCCAAAATTTCATCACCGGCATAACCTGGCAGCTTTGCAAAGAGAAAAGCGATAGATCTAAAAAACGAACCTGCTAAGAGTTGCACGGTGAGAAGAGGAAGTCGCCACCACGACGAATTAACAAGTAGTACATATGCAGCATTTCTGCGATCTAGCAAAAGTGGGCGGTGCAGGAATGCTTCTGCAACATCTACCGATCGGCGTTCGTTGGCCGATGCTTCTGCATGGAATGCCACAGCGCTAGACACTGCTATTGCTGCAAATCCTGCTGAGTAGAGGCGCCATCCAAAATCAACATCATCACGGAACAAATCTAAATTAGGATCAAATCCACCAAGTTTTTCAAATACATCTCGGCGAATTAAAGCGCCTGCAGTACTAACTGAGAGCACTTCATGTACTCCATCACGCTGTCCTTGGTCATATTCGGCCGGCTCGAGTCCGGTCCATCGATTTCCATTTGCTGCGATGCTGATACCTATCTCTAAAAGATGGGTACGGTCATGCCAACCAAGGAGTTTAGGTCCAGCCATCGCAACGTTAGGCCTGGTTTCTACTTCTGCAATTAAATTTTCGAGTGCGAAACGATCTACAGATAGATCATCATGAATTATCCAAAGCCATTCGCGTTCTGGATCATTTGAAGTAGGAAGAGTTGCAACAGCATGCGCAACGGCTTCGCCGAAACCAGTATCGCGATCCTTTGGTAGCACTGGAATTCGCGCACCTTTAACAAGTTTGGATGATGAATCTACAGAGCCAGTATCAACCGCAACAATTGAATCAACCGGCAATGTCTGCGAAGTTAATGAGGCAACAACTTCGGGCAACCAAAGTTGCCCATCATGAATAACAAGAATCGCGGTGACGCGATGTGAACTCATGAGAGTTACGCTGGGCGGCGTTTCAAACGGCGACGCTCACGTTCGGAGAGTCCACCCCAGATTCCAAAACGCTCATCATGTGCGAGCGCGTATTCCAAACATTCCTGACGAACATCGCAAGAGAGGCAGACGCGTTTTGCTTCGCGAGTTGAGCCACCTTTTTCTGGAAAGAATGCTTCTGGATCTGTTTGTGCGCAAAGTGCGCGTTCTTGCCAAGAGAGCTCTAAGTTCTCTCCGTTTGCTAATTTAATTGATGGTCCAGCAGTAGGGGCTGTTGGATTGCCAGTGGGTGTAGCTTCTGGACGAATCGGCATCGACTAATCTCCTCAAGACCTTGGTAGCCAGCCTCGTGATGAGGTCGGCTTCTCTAGAACGAATTACACGCTTGTAATCCCGTTTAGTCAAGTGCGATCCCGAGGTTGAGGCTTGAAAAACCGCTGACATCCTGAAACTTTGCCGTCAAATTCACCACTTTTTCGGTGATTTATCGACTTAAGCAGGTGAAATTTCTAAATTTTCAGTCGGAGATAAGTATTTCGAGACGATCTGCGCCCCCGCAGCCACTTCACTTCCATGGAGAATAAATGAATTGCGAATTTGCGCGCCATCGCCAATCTTTACGCCATCACCAATTATTGAGTTATCAATTCGTACACCTTGGCCGATTCGGCAATTAGATCCAATACTCGAACCGCCAGTTGCCAAGCTATCTTGGCCAAAAGTGGTGCCCTCCCCCGCTACAAACGGGCCATTTACGAAATCACGTGAGCCCCTAAATAGCGCTGCTGGAGTCCCGATATCAAGCCAGTAGGACTGTTCGTTATAACCAAAGACAGGGCGTCCTGAATTCACCAAGTTAGGGAAAGTCTCCCGCTCGACACTTACAACTTTACTTCGTGGAATATCTAAAATCACATTCGGTGAGAAAACATAGCATCCAGCATTAATTGCGTTAGTTACAGGGTTATCCATTTTCTCTAAGAATGCTGTGACTCGACCATCTTTATCGGTTGGCACACAACCAAATGCACGCGCATCTTCGACATTTATTAGATGCAAGGTTACATCTGCTTGGTGCTTGCGATGAAAATCCAACTGCGCAGCGATGCTGTGATGGCTAAGTACATCACCGTTAAAAATCACAAATTCTTCATGAGCCGCCTTTGCTGATTCTAAATCAATTAATTCTGCAGCATTACGAATCGCACCGCCGGTGCCTAAAGGTTCTTTTTCAACGGCATATTTAAGTTGCATTCCCCATTTTGAACCATCACCAAAGTAAGGGATAAAAACCTCAGATAGATATGAAGTAGCCAGAATAACCGTTGTTATCCCTGCTTTCTTTGCTGCAATAAGTTGGTGCTCAGTTACCGGCAGGCCGCCCACTGGCAACATTGGTTTTGGAGTTTGATTTGTAAGTGGCTTAAGGCGCGTGCCAAAGCCACCAACTAAGAGAATTCCAATTGTCATTTAACTGCCACTTAAATCGCCGCTTTTATACGTTGTGCTGCCTCAGAGATCTGCGCATCTGTTGCCGTCATTGCGATTCGGATATGTGATGCACCAAGGGCACCGTAGAAGGAGCCCGGTGTTGCGACGATACCTAGTTTGGCTAGCCATTCCACAGATTTCCAGCAATCTTCTGACCTGGTGCACCAGATATATAAACCAGCAGCGGAATCTTGGATTTTAAATCCAGCTGCAATCAAGGCAGGTGAGAGCGCAGCGCGTCGCGCGTTATAGCGATTGCGTTGTTCAATTACATGAGTCTCATCACTTAACGCTGCCACCATTGCGTTTTGAATTGGCAACGGAACCATCATGCCAGCATGTTTGCGCACTTCGCGGATTTGTGAAACTAGCTTTGCGTCACCAATCAAAAACGCTCCACGATACCCAGCCATGGAAGAGCGTTTTGATAAGGAATGAACTACCAAAATATTTGAGTTATTACCGTCTGTATATTTCAGAAGTGAAGTTGGCGTAGCAGTATCTCCGAAGTCGATATAACACTCATCGCAAACCAACGTTGCACCCTGCTTACGTGCCCAGTTAATTGTTGCGCGAAGCTCGGATTCTGAGTGCACACGCCCTGTTGGATTAGATGGTGTGTTTACCCATGCAAAATCTGCGCTCGGCCAAGCTGCCGCATCAATTCCAACTGCAATCGGTTCTGATTGCGCAAGAAGCGCACCAACTAAATAGGTTGGATATGCGATCTCGGGATAGATAACTTTCTGACTTTGTAAGAGCGTTGGAAGCCACGCCACCAACTCTTTTGATCCGATAACTGGCAGAACATCAAAGTCTCCAGATGCACCTAAATGGTTGATCGCCCAATCTCGGATCGCTTCTTGCAACTCTTTTGTTCCAGCGGTTACGGGATACCGTGGCGAATTCGAATTTTCTTTCAGCGCGCTCTGAATAAGTTGTGGTGTTGCATCCACCGGGGTCCCCTGCGAAAGATCTATTGCGCCATCTGGGTGCTGGCGCGCGATTTCAGAATATGGGGCTAGGGCATCCCATGGAAAATCGGGGAGTTTTTCACGCATCGTTTTCCCAGTGGATAAAGCGAATCAGCGTCTCTTGGAATTTATTCTTTGGGTGGCAGCGATACGACGCTTGGGTGGTCGCTATTAGTCAGACCAACTTTGGCCGCTCCGCCCGGCGAACCTAGTTCGACGAAGAACTCGGTGTTTACCTTTGAGAAATCTTTCCACTGTGATGGAACATCATCTTCGTAGTAAATCGCCTCTACTGGGCAAACGGGTTCGCACGCTCCGCAGTCGACGCATTCGTCAGGTTGGATGTAGAGCATGCGATTGCCTTCATAGATGCAATCAACCGGGCACTCTTCGATACAAGACTTATCTTTGATATCAACACACGGTTGGGCAATTATGTAGGTCACGAGAGTTCCTCCAAATAAAGTCCACATCGCCCTGGGTGTTCAGAGCCTGTGATGGCGCTAATTCTAACCATGCACTTGGGCCAACGCCCGATTAAAGTAACGACATGAGCCCGGCTAGCCAAAAATCTCAACCTAAACTGGCCGCTGCAATCGGCGCTCGCGTCACAGTTCGCCTGCATGAAGCAGGTGGCGGCTTCAGGGATATTGTTGGGACACTTCAGCGCTCTGCAGATGGCGAAAATGAGTTGCTTAACTCGAAAGGTCAGATAATTTCGTTCTCAGAAGATGAGATTGCTATTTGGCGCGAAATTAAACCGCTACCCGATCGCGCTGGAACTGGAGCGCCTTTCTCGCTACGTATCCAAGAGCTCGAACGCTTATCTGATTTAACTTGGCCAGCAGATGAGATAAAAGAGATCGGTAAATGGCGGTTGCGAATCTCAGATGGTTTCACTATGCGCGCGAATTCTGTTCTACCGACAGGTGCTGGTCCGTTTGGAGAGCCTAATCTAGATCTAGGTACAGCCGTTGATGAGGTTATAAAGATTTATAAGGCCAAGGGGCTTACGCCAACTTTTACATTACCTTTACCGCTTTATGAAGAACTTGATGATTATTTAGCGGGACTTGGCTGGAAAGTTAAAATTGGCGCAGAATATTTAGTTAACGACATTCCAGAGAACCTCGCACTTGAAAGCGCTGATTTTCAAATTGAGATTAGCGCTGAGCCATCACCGGAATGGCTAGCTGTTCAAGGTGATCATCAACTTGAAAGAATAATGCGCAACTATCCAGCACAATACGCCCAAGTAAAATATAAAGGTAAGTTAGTTGGGATCGGAAGAATAGCAACTCATGAAAAATGGTCACTGGCAACGCGAATTTTTGTTGTCCAGGAATTTAGAGGTAAAGGTATAGGCACATTGCTAATGTGCGCCCTGATGGCTGCTGCGAAAAATGAGGGAGCAACCAAAGTTGGGCTACAGGTAGATAGCGAAAACGGTGCAGGGCTTGCGCTTTATAAATCTATGGGCTTTCGCTTCCATCATTCCTATAACTACCGAGTTCTTTTGGGTGAAGATAAATGAGTAATTTCTCAATCTATGACACTCGGAGTCGAGAACTGCAGACTTTAAATGTCATTGGCAGACCCGTTCATATCTATTGCTGCGGACCAACTGTTTATCGAGATGCTCATGTCGGCAACTTGCGAACATTTCTCTTATCTGACTTGATCTCGCGAACTCTCAAACTATCTGGGATGGAAGTCTTACTTATTCAGAATATAACTGACGTAGGCCATATGGCAGAAGATTTTGAAGCCGAAGATAAAATGCTAAGCCAAGCCAAATTGGAGAAAACTGATCCATTTGAAATTGCCAGAAAATACGAAGCGAAGTTTCATATCGATCTGGCGCGATTAAATATTGCACCTGCCACCAGTTACCCAAGGGCCAGTGAAACTATTCCCGGAATGCTCACTAGCATTCAGGCGCTAATTAAACGTGGAAGTGCTTATGTTAGCGAGAGCGGATCGGTCTATTTCAGTGCGCAATCTTTTCCGAGTTACGGTGCGATTAGCGGCAATCGTCTAGATTCACTAAAGCCTGGACACCGTTATGAATACTCTGATGATGGCGAAAAGAAGTTTCACGCCGATTGGGCGCTCTGGAAAGCAGCTGGTAATCGCACTGAAATGGTTTGGGATTCACCCTGGGGTCGCGGTTTTCCTGGTTGGCATATCGAGTGCACCGCAATGTCGCTTGATCTTTTAGATAGCCATGTAGATATTCATGTTGGTGGAATTGATCTTCGTTTTCCACATCATGAAAATGAGCGCGCACAATCCAATTCGATAATCGCAAGCGAAGCCGTTGATCTTTGGGTACATGGAGAACATTTACTCTTTGAAGGTCGCAAGATGTCAAAGAGCGCGAATAACGTTGTCCTCGTTGAAGATTTAATCGCAGAAGGCTTAGATCCGCTTTCACTACTCCTTGCGCTAATGGAGAATCGCTATAGATCTCAGATGGATTTAACTTGGGACTCACTTCGTGCGGCTAATTCGACTTTAAACCGCTGGCGTAGCGCTATGGCTAGTTGGGGCGCTTCTGAGGAGGTCGGATTTGACTCCGAAATTCATGCTGCCCTGCTTGCAGATTTAGATACCCCCCGCGCCTTACTTAGATTGCGCGCTGTCGAAAAAGATCGAACACTAACTCCAACTCAGAAGCGAGAAATCTTTAACTACGCCGATCAAGTATTTGCCTTAGATCTGAAGCGAGTAGTTGAGGCTAAACCGCTAAATCCTGAACAATCTGATCTCCTGGCAAAACGAGCAACAGCTCGTTCAGAAAAGAATTGGAGCGAGAGCGATCGGATTCGTGATTTATTAGCTCTCGATGGAATCGTGGTCAGTGATAACCCAGATGGTCAGAGCTGGGCTTGGACTAACTAACCAGATTAATTAGCTGGTAAAAGTAGCGCCGCAATGATTGCAATAAAAGAAAACGTTAGAAAATAATTACCTAAAGAATCTCCCTGAATAAAGATTTCTTTTCCATTTCCAAATGAAGCGCCGCGGCTAAAGATAAAGATCCAAGCCAGCGTCGCTAAAAACTTGTACCTGCGTTTTCCATATCTTCTGCCTACAGCCCAAATAGCGGTGAAAGTTCCTAATATCGCCAACGCTAGACCAAAGGGCGGGAGGAAGAGATGGAGGAAAACTGCGGAAACTCCGGTTACTGCTCCAGCCAAAAGAGAAGTAATTGTCTTCATTTAAAGTTTGATCCCGGCAAAGAGATCGCGCTCTCTTCCGTTTCCATCAAATGGTCCAGATTTTTCACCACGAACCAATGTGTAGTACTCATCTCCCCAAACCTGAAGTCCTAAATTATTTGAGAGCGCAAAGAAAGGGCCATCAGTAGAAATTTGAGTTACATGGGCTTTCATCGCAGCCATCTTCTTCTCTACCTGTGAATTACCGTCAATTAGAGTTGTTACAAATTCATCATCCTTTGCAAAGGGAAGGTCATCAACGCTCTCAGCTCCAAAGAAGTCTGAACCTAGTTCTTTCATCTTTGCCATACTTTCAGCGATGACAGATTTAGGCATTGTGTTCCAATAAATTTTTTGGATCTGCCAAGACGATTTCTCTGCTGCGAGCATCGCTATTCGATGTGCCTGAATGTGATCAGGGTGGCCATATCCCCCAATTTCATCGTAAGTAATCAAGACATGTGGCTTAACTTCGTCGATTACAGAGACTAGATACTGCGTAGCTTCCTCAATATCGGCCTGCCAGAAAACGTCTGGACGGTTATTCGGCTCTGTACCCATCATTCCGCTATCTCGGTAAAGCTTCTTGCCTTCCGCCAAGAAACGGAAGTCAGTAACACCCAATTCTTTCATCGCATCGGTAAGTTCAGAAATTCGGTGTTCACCTAATTTATCTGTTGCTGTGCTTGCGAGATGGCTAAGTTCTGGTACTAGAATCTCGCCTTCCTCGCCGCGTGTGCACGTAATAAGAGTTACTGAAGCGCCAAGGTCAACGTAATGCGCCATTGTTGCGCCATTGTTTATAGTCTCGTCATCTGGGTGAGCGTGAACAAGTAATAAACGATAACCCGAATAAGACCCCGAGTGAGACTGTGTCATTAACGCGGCTCTTTAATAAACCGGTAGCGAAGTATCGATTTGTTTGGCCCAAGCTATTACGCCTCCTGAAACGTGGGAAGCGTCAGAAAATCCTGCACCTTTCAGAATTGCCAAACATTCCGCTGAACGCACGCCGCTCTTGCAGTGCAAGATAATAGGTTTATCTTGTGGCAGCTCTGCCAAGACAGTTCCATCTAAGAAACCTTGCTTGGGTATCAGGTGAGAACTTGGGATTCGCACAATTTCAAACTCGCTGGGTTCGCGCACATCAATTAGATAGAAATCTTCTTGGTTATCGATCTTAGATTTGAGTTCAGACACAGAGATTGTGGAATCTTTGACCGCAACTTCTGCCGCATCCGAAAGGGTGCCACAGAATGCTTCATAGTCGGGAAGTAACTCGGTCTGAGTTGGCTTATCTCCACACAGCGGACACTTCGGATCCTTTCGGATCTTTACCTTACGGAATGACATTTCAAGTGCGTCATAAACCATCAGCGATCCAACCATCGGTTCGCCAACTCCAGTGATGACCTTTATTGCTTCGGTTGTTTGAATTGATCCGATAGTTGCGCAGAGAACTCCAAGTACGCCTCCTTCGGCACAACTTGGAACCATTCCTGGAGGAGGAGGTTCTGGATATAGGCAACGGTAGCAAGGTCCGTACTCGGCCCAGAAAACACTTGCTTGTCCATCAAAGCGATAGATAGAACCCCACACGTATGGCTTCTTCAGTAGCACGCAGGCATCATTTACGAGATAACGGGTTGCAAAGTTATCGGTTCCGTCAACGATGATGTCGTACTGCGCGAAAATTTCCTTTACGTTTGTAACATCGAGGCGAACTTCATGAGTAATTACATTTACATAAGGATTAATCTCTGAGATTTTCTCTTTCGCAGATTGCGCTTTGCTCTTTCCAATATCGGATTGCCCATGAATAATCTGACGCTGCAGATTGGATTCATCGACGGTATCGAATTCAACTATCCCGAGGGTTCCGATTCCAGCTGCAGCCAGATACATCAACGCGGGTGAGCCAAGTCCACCAGCACCTACACAAAGCACCTTCGCATTCATTAACCGCTGCTGACCTGCCATGGCCACATCGGGAATAATTAGATGTCGGCTATAGCGACGTACCTCATCGACAGTAAGCGCAGGTCCAGGCGAAACTAGCGGCGGTATTGAATTAGGCTGCAAAGTCATGGTTGATATTCTGCCGTAGCGGTAGGCCGAGTGCCAATTCGATAACTTTCTTGCTGCAAATGACTTTCATCTGCATATCTCTCTTTCGCAATTACCTGCATAGCCTCTACGATATGCGCAATGACTACTCTTGATAGCAATTCAAAAGGTGATAAGGCCCGTTTGCCACGCGATGAGCGTCGTGCAATTCTCTTGAGCGCAGCGCTGGAAGTGTTCACAGCAGCGGGATATCACTCTGCTGCAATGGATGAGATTGCAGATCGTGCCAATGTCAGCAAGCCAGTTCTATATCAGCATTTCCCATCAAAATTAGATCTCTATCTTGCTGTTCTAGATCTTCATATCGACTCTTTGGTTTATGAAATTCAGAAGGCAATCTCTTCAACGCCAGATAATGCCAAACGAGTTCATGCCACCGTAGTTGCCTACTTTGAATTTATTGAAAATGAAGGTGAGGCTTTCCGCCTGCTTTTTGAAAGCGATATGAGCGTTGAACCACAAGTTCGAGAGCGTTTAAACCGCATGACTTACGATTGCGCGGCAGCAGTTAGCGCAGTGATTTCAAATGACACTGGACTTCCTAAAGATGTCGCAATGCTGCTTGGAGTAGGTCTGATTGGTTACGTCCAAGTAGCCGCTCGCCACTGGTTGGAACGCGACGGCAAACTTTCAAGACAGCAAGCCGTTGAACTCGTTGAGAATTTGATGTGGCGTGGAATTTCTGGATTCCCGCTCTCTGGCAGCAATTAACTCACGCTTCATCGCTTAATTTCTGGCAGATCTCACTGGCGGTTTTGCCGATAGGATACGGACATGAGTACAAAGAAGAGTGATTCTGGCGCAACAACCCAAGTGCGCATCTCCGTGGCAAATATTGCAGCAGATCTAGTCTTTGAGACTAACTCCTCTGTTGCAGAGGTTAAGAGCGCTGTTGCCACAGCGTTGGCGGGTGGTACCGCTTTAAATCTCCAAGATTCACGTGGCCACGAGATCATCGTTGCGGGCGACAAGATCGGCTTCGTCGATATCGGCCTCGCAACCGATCGTCGCGTCGGTTTCGGCGCTCTCTAAGGTGTCTATAACTTTTGCCGATCTCCCGCTGCGTCCTGAGACTCAAGCGGCTCTTGCTGAACACGGTTTCAAATCGCCCTTTCCAATTCAGGAGATGGTTCTACCAATCGCGCTCGGCGATGGCGATGTAATCGGTCAAGCAAAAACAGGTACCGGCAAGACACTCGCTTTCGGAATTCCATTAATTGAACGAGTAATCGCACCGCTAGATAAAGAGTGGAATGCACTTGTTGCCAAGGGACTGCCCCAAGTTCTTGTTGTTGTTCCAACCCGCGAACTTTGTGTACAGGTAACAAAAGATATTGAAGAGTTAACCGGTAACCGCGGAATTCGCACCTTAGCTGTCTACGGAGGTCGCGCCTTTGAACCGCAAATCGAAGCTCTGGAAAAAGGCGTTGAAATTGTAGTTGGAACACCAGGCAGACTTTTAGATCTATATCGCCAAGGACAATTAAAGTTAAAGGAAGTTTCCCGCGTTGTTCTAGATGAAGCAGATGAAATGCTAGATCTAGGATTTTTACCAGATGTTGAAAAGATCTTTACAAGCACGCCTAATCGCGCGCAGACCATGCTTTTTTCAGCAACTATGCCTGGCGATATCATCGCCTTGGCGCGCAGATTTATGAATCAGCCAATTCATATTCGTACTCAAGATAATGAAGATGAAGGCGCAGTAGTTTCGCGTATTAAGCAATATGTTCTACGCGCACACGCCTTAGATAAAATCGAGATGCTGGCACGAATTCTGCAGGCCGAGGGCCGCGGACCAACCATTGTTTTCTGCCGAACAAAGCGCACCTGCCAGAAAACTTCCGATGACTTGGCCGAACGCGGCTTCCGCGCCGCCTCGATTCATGGCGATCTTGGACAGAGCGCCCGTGAAAAAGCGCTTAATGACTTTAAAGCCGGAAAATCTGATGTCTTAGTTGCAACAGATGTAGCTGCACGTGGAATCGACATTGATGGAATTACACATGTAATTAACTACCAATGCCCGGAAGATGAAAAGACATATGTTCACCGCATTGGACGCACAGCGCGCGCAGGAGCAGAGGGAATCTCGGTAACTTTTGTGGACTGGGATGAATTAGCGCGCTGGAAAATGATCGATACTGCGCTCACTCTAGGACTTGGCGAACCTGAAGAAACGTACTCATCATCTGAGCATCTCTATCAAATGTTAAATATTCCAGCAGGATCTAGCGGTCGAATGGTTAAGGTCAAACCAGTTGGCGAGGCTACAAGAAAAGAGCCGGCCAAAGAGAAGAGTGAAGACCGCACCGCTCGAGTAAGAACTCGCACCAAGAAATTTAATTCTTAACTACTCAAGCCCTAGCTTTTCTAGTATCGAATAGGCAACGTTTCTAAAGCTTTCGGCACTTTCGCTCGCCTTGGCATGAGTCAAGATGGATAACTTGGTTGCAGCAGCCGATTCCAATTCATTTGATACAAGGAGAGGCTCATCAATCAACTCCGCCTCTGCGATTAAATCGTTTCCACCAATCGCTAAAGCCTTAACTTCAACTCCTGCAGAAACGGATTTGATCTGCAGATAGCCCCTCAGGGAATGCAGGTTATTTCTAACCGGCACTACGACTAGTTGAGATACGGAAAGCGCCATTAATAAAGGCTGGGATAGCGATCCAGGTAGATCCAGGATAACTACGTCATAACTCTTAGGCAGTTCAGAGATGACTTTAGCAAGGGCATCTGCAGAAAAGTTTGCAGCTAAACGCGAATCAGCAGGAATGAAATCAAATCTCTCTGAAGTTGTTACAAGGTTTGAATCAGTTACCTTGCTTCCGTTTAGGAAATCTGCGATAGATATACGGGGGTTTTCAAGACCCAGACGGAATGTAAGTGCACTAGCGGGATCCAGATCAATCAGCAGAGTTTTCTTACCGAACTCAGTAAATGCAACTGCCAGGCAGTGTGCCAAAGTTGTTTTTCCCACACCGCCTGCAGAGTTGGCTATTGAAATTATCTTCATTAGGCGGCCGCAGATTTCCAACGAATCACTGCTTGCTTGTAAACCGGTGGAGCGAGTAAAACTTCAGGAATTACTCCCAAGGTTGCCCGAACTGCCTTCAACGAGATATCGGTAATTAAACTTTGGCCAGGTATCTGTGGAGTTCCATAAAGTCTGCGCGCCCATTGTGGAAGTGAACTTGCCGCAAGGATTGCTAGCGAGGCCCAGGCAGGAGCCGCCGGAGTTGCAAACCTCACTGCATTCGGCATCGGTGGAATAGTTAAAAAGAGCGCAGCTCTCTTTGCATCATCTGATGCGTGTAGTTCTGGAGCGATATTCTGAAAGTAACGCTGCATCTCCGCCATATTCGCAGGAACATCAACGGTTGGAACTCCAACTAACTCAGCAAATAAAACCATCTCCGAAACATATTGATCAGCTTGCAGATCACTAATCTCCATACCCGATCTGCGAGCAATATCGAGAAATGAATCGACCATCGACATATGCACCCAGAGAAGCAGATGAGGATCATCTAAACCAAGAGAAGTGTGAATTTTTCGCACTCGCGCAGCTAGCGCTTGCGCCTGACTTCTCTCACCGAAGGTAATTGTTGAAACGTAGTCGCCAGTGCGTTGCAGTCGCCCCCACGCATCTTCACGGAAGTTTGAATTCTGAGCCACGCCATCCATGGCGATTGGATGAAGTGCTTGCTGTAGAAGCGCGCGAATGCCACCAACTGCCATCGCGGGGTCCGAATGAATCTTCCAGGTCATGGTCTCAGGCGAGAAAAGTCCGCGCGGATCTTCAAGTATTTGGGTAGTCATATCTTCTCTAGATTTCTCTTGATTTATCTAGGCTCATTACTGCGCGGTGAAAGCTTTAATTGCATCTACCATCATCTGCACTGCGATCGCGGCGAGCAGTAAGCCGGCGATGCGTGCAAGCAATGTGACTCCAGAATCTTTAATGATTCCCAGGATAGTTGTAGAAGCCATAAGTGAAATAGCGATAACAACGTGCACTGCAACAACTGCTGCGATCAAGCCCAGGCTTTGCGCTGGAGTTTCGATCTGCTGAACGAAAATCATCGTTGCAACAATCGCTCCAGGGCCAGCCAATAGCGGTGTACCAAGCGGAACGAGCGCAATGTTCTTATCTTTACCGTCGGTACCGCCCAGATCTCTTCCAGTGAGAAGTTCGAGCGCGACATAGAGAAGCAGCAAGCCTCCCGCAGCCTGCAAAGCTTCGATTGAGACGTTCATATATTCAAGAATGAAACGTCCAAAGATCGAGAAGAAGGCGATAACAATTAAGGAAACTAGCGCTGCCTGCCAGGCAAGATGAATTCGCTCGCGCTTACTTTTATCAGCAACCAAGCCTAGAAATATTGGGGTTGCTCCCGGCGGATCTAGAATTACCAAGAGAGTTACAAATGCTTGAATAGAGAAAGTTAAGGTACTGACTTCAACAATATTCATGGCGTAACTACCCTTCGATGACTTGCAAGCGACTCTAAGCGCTCCCATTGTGCAGGATCAGTGAGGTTTTCGCCTAATGAATTCAACTTTCCTTGACCGTGATAGTCACTTGCACCAGTAACGACAAGATTTAGCTCAGTAGCGATCACTTTTAATTCCGCCCGCTCGCTTGCTGAATGATCGCGGTGATCTATCTCAATCCCGTGCAATCCAGCGGCAACTAAATCTGAAAAAATTGAGGTAGAAATTACATCGCCGCGCCGCGATGCCATGGGATGTGCAATTACTGCGACTCCCCCGGCTGCAACTATGGTGCGGATAGCGACTTCAGGTGTTGGCGTTGCATGGGTAACGTAATATTTTGAATCATTTGTTAAAAGCTCTGCGAATGCCTCATCTCGCGATTTAACGACGCCATTTTTCACTAGGGCATCGGCTAAATGTGGCCTTCCTAAGGTTGCACCCTCTGGAGTCGCTGCAATTACATCTTCCATCGATATCTCATATCCATCGCTGCGAAGAAGCTCAACCATCTTCTTCATTCTGGGAATTCGAGTATCCCGGGCGTCAGATAACATCGCTTGGATCTTCGAATCTTCTCCATCGAAAAGTAATCCGAGCATATGGACGCTAATTCCATCTTCGGTGAGCGTAGAAATCTCTGCACCCAACACCAGTGAAATTGGTTTTCTTGCAGCGGAAATCGCTTCTGCCCAACCTGAAGTTGTGTCGTGATCGGTGACACCAAGAACAGTTATTCCAGCAGATAGCGCTTTATTAACTAGCGCAAAAGGAGAATCGGTTCCATCGCTAGCGGTGGTGTGGGTGTGTAAATCAATCACAATTCGGTCTTCTCTTTAATTGGCAAGACATTTTGTCGTGTGCGCAGAACTACGAGTGCACACCCAAAGAGAATCAGCACAATTCCTGGAATTACGCCGAGAGGTGGACGTTGATCCATCCACCACATAGCAAGGATGGCACTTACTGGAACTTCAAAGAAGACGATCAGCGAAACCACTGCTGGTGAAACTCTCTTCAATACCGAGTTAAACATAGTGTGGCCAAGAAATTGTGCACCGAATATCAGTCCCAGCAGAATCCACCATTCGCGTCCTTCAAAGCTAAAAATTTGATTTCCAGCGATTAGCGCCATTGGTAGCGCAGTGATGGCACAGAAGAAATAGCAGATCGCTGTGTAGGTCGATGTTTCTAAAGTCTGTTGCGCTTTCGAGCCAACCAACATATAGACAGCCGCTAACGCTGCAGAAATAATGGCTGCTAAATCGCCGAGAAAAGCCCGAAGTGAAATCTGGAGATCTACTCCAGAAATTAAAAGTACTCCCCCAAAACTCACAAACATTCCCATCCAGGCACGAGATGGAATATCTCCACCTGTTAACTTCACAAAGAGCGCTGCAAATATCGGCTGAAGTGCAACAAGTGCTGTTCCGGCAGCAACAGTTGTCATGCGCATAGCGAGAAAGAATCCAATAAAGTGAAGTGCAAGAATAACTCCTGAAAAAATCGCCCACTTTGCGCCGGCGCGATCAATCCGATGGCGCAACGCAAATGGCGCTGTGATTAGCGATCCACCTAAATTTCTCCAGAAGATCAAGGTAAGTACTGGCATAGCGCTCATCGCAATTAGTGGACCCGATGTTCCGATACCAATAATTCCTAGCCCTAAGCGAATTAAATCTGGACGTGCCGGAATTTGCGTGTGGTTATCACGAGATAAAGGCTGCGACATGGAAGTAAAGGTAG